>JAESUW010000082.1 GCA_016760525.1 Labilibaculum sp. | reverse complement strand
TTTTTTTTTGCTTTTTTGAGGCTATTCTTACTTAATTGAATTTTTATTATCTTAATTTGCTGATTAATAATTTCGAAAAATTAGAATTGTAACTCTAAAATATTATAAAATGTCTTCTATTGAATTAAAAGCCAAGTGGCTTGAAAACTACAAAACGGCACCGGCCCAATTGCAAAAAATGGGTGAAATTAATGGTCTTATTAGTGCTTTTAATGCCAATGTTGATGCAGTAATTAAGGTGAATGGTAAAGGAATTCAAAACCTAATTGCAGAGAATAATCTGAATGTAGATTTGATTCTTGCAGAAGGAGAGACAAGTATTCGTTCCAACGAAGATGCGATTCGTGGTTTTCTGAATTGCTTTAAGAATGGAATTGCTGAAGAATGGTTGATTGAAGATGTTGAAGTTTTTGAATGGCTAAACAAAAATGTTGGTTACGACAAAATGCAAATGGGAGGCCAGGGAGGAATTGTAGCAAACGTAATGGCTGTTTGTGGTGTGAATTCGGTTTATGTGCATTGCGCATCTGCTCCAAAAGATCAATCTAAATTATTTTTAGATTTACCTAATTTACTAACAAACGATGAAACTGGTGAAATTAAGCAGGCATCCAAGGTGGATCGTTCTTCCGATTTAGCTTTAATTCATTGGATTATTGAATTTGACAAGGGGGACTTGATCAGTTTGAATGGTGAAACTTTTGTTTGTCCGAAGGCAAATCGTTTTATTGCTACTTACGATCCATTGAATTTTAAACTGCATATCGACGAGAATTTTGTAGCTAGAATGTCTCAGAATGATATTAATCCAGAATACATTATTCTTTCCGGATATCAGATGCTTCACGAAACTCTTCATGATGGAACAAAAGGTACAGATCGAATCGATTTTTCAAAAGCAATGATTGCAAAATGGAGAGAATCTTGTCCGGAAAGCTTATTGCATCTTGAAGTTGCATCAACTCAGGATAAAGTAATTCGTAAATATTTAATTAACAGTTTGGTTGAAAGTGTTGATAGTTTAGGTTTTAACGAACGGGAATTAATCGATATTTTAGAAGTGATAGGTGAGGACGAATTGGCACAGAAATGTGAAGAAAAAACCAATAGTTCTAATCTGTTTGAAGGAATGCTGAAAATATATGAATACACCAAGTGCCCTAGACTGCAACTTCATATGTTTGGTTTATACCTTACCCTTCAGAAAAAAGGATTTAAAGTTTCGCCTGCACAGAATAGAGATGGAATGCAGTTGGCTGCTACTGTTGCTGCAGCAAAAGCAGGTACAGGTGCTATCGATAAAAAAGAAGTTTTACTTTGGGCAAAAGATCAGATGGTTTCGGAAGTTGGCTTAAAGGAATTGTCCGACCTACAGAATACTGTTACCAATCATTTTGGTGAAAATCAACTCTTGGAAACAGGGATTTTCAGCAATGAGAAATTTGAAGTTATTGCTGTTCCAACCATATTAATTGATAAACCAGTTACTTTGGTTGGAATGGGGGATACCATATCTTCTGTTTCACTGGTTGGTGCTCGTTAGAGAAGAACAAAACAGGAATAAAAAGGGAGGTAATGAAGTCATCAGATTTTATTACCTCCCTTTTTTTTATGGCATAGAAAAGCCCCGATATGGTACTTTCGGGGCTTAACAGAACTACTTGTGTGGAATAGTTCTTACTAACCAAATCTAAATCACTAACTAATCATTATACTATTTTTTTATCAAAATGAGTCGGTATTACTCATCGAATAGGGAACAAATTTTGGATTGCTTCCCCATGTTTTATTTGGTCTTGGGCCCATATCCAATACTAGTTTGGCTCCGTCAATAATTTCCGAATGCCTAAAATAGGGGCCTTTTAATTCGTTACCATTCAAACTTGCCGATTGAATGTATTTATTTTTTGCAGAGCAATTGTTTGCAATAATTTGCAGTTGTTTTCCTTTGCCTAAATCAATGGTAATCTCGCTAAATACCGGACTGCCAATATTGTATTCGGGTACACCCGGAGTTACCGGATAAAATCCCATTGCCGAAAAAACATAGAATGCCGATAAACCACCGCCATCTTCATCACCGCAAATTCCGAAAGGAGAGTTGGTGAACCAAACTTCCATAAGAGAACGAATTCTTTTTTGAGTTTTCCAGGGAGCTCCCGAATAGTTATACAAATAGGGAATGTGCAGACTTGGTTCATTTCCCATTACAAATTGACCCGTTAAGCCGGTAGCATCCGGGAAAATATCCCAATAATCCCACTTTGAAATTCCTAATGGTTCAACAAATAGTTGATCAAGCTTGGCGTTGAATGCTTTGTTTCCACCCATTAATTTTATCAATCCGGCAATATCATGCTGAATATCCCAAGTGTAAGTCCATGAATTGTTTTCTGCGAAATAGGCTCTGCCACCTAAACCACCGGATAATTTTGGATCGAATGGTCGAATCCATTCGCCGTCAGATGATTTTGGAGCCATAAAACCAATTTCAGAATTATAATGGTTTTTGTAATTATTCGACTTTTTTGAGAAAAGCCGGTAATCATCTTCCTTGTTTAATTCTTTTGCCAACAGCGCAATGCACCAATCGTCGTAGCTATGCCCTAGTGTTAAGGCTGGGAAAAAGCCATTTTCATGATAAAAGGAATCCAGTTCTGTTGCCGGACCATTTTTCCACGGCAGCATGGTAGCTTCCAATTCATTCTTTTTTAAACCATCAAAGGCTTTTTCAATGTCAAATCCCCGAATGCCTTTAAAGTAGGCATCAGCAATGATAGAGGAAGCATGATTCCCATTCATGCAAGTATGATCGCCGGTAAATAAAGGAAAGGATGGCATCCAACCACTTTGCTCATACATTGTAACGTAAGAGTTGATTTTTTTGGCTTGGTTTTCCGGATCAATCAAGCACATTAATGGGTGAGTAGCTCTATAAGTATCCCAAACCCAATCGTCAATAAAAAAGTCAATACCATTATCCGAATGTATTTGTTGGTCGTAATTGCTAAAGTATTTGCCGTTTTCAGAAATGTTAACCATTCTTTCGTAGCAACGGTAAAGTGCTGTGTAAAAAACTGTTTTTTGATCTTCACTTCCACCTTTCACAAGTATTTTACTCAGTGCATTATTCCATATCCGTTTGTGAGACTCTTTGTATTGATCAAAATCCCAATCAGGCATTTCGCATTCTAAGTGTTTTTCAGCCTCTTCGGTCGAAATATATGAAATAGCAATTTTAAGATTCAAAGCATTCGAGGTATTCGTAAAGCTTAAAAACACTCCGTTTTTACCTCCCGAAATATCATTGTTCTTGTAGTGTAAACCATTTGAGTCGAAAGTGCCGTAATCAGATGTGTTTTGATCGAATTTTGCGGCAAAATACACTTTTACAGGATGTTCCAGCTCCAGACCATCAACGGCAGTAATCATATCAAATCCTGTAACTATATTATTTTTTGCGGAGATTTTAAATTCACCATTATTTCTGCATTGTAAATATAAATTGGCAGGAGCATTGTTCGGGAAAGTGAATTTTGAATAGGAAACATGCTGGCTTGCAGTTAATTCCATTTTAATGTCCGATTCCTCCAGTAAAACAGAGTAATAGTAAGGACTTACAGTCTCCTGATCATGATCGTAGGCTGATTCCCAGTCTTTCGGTTGATTCGAAGTTGGGTTCTGCGAAATCATAAATTTTCCGATTATTCCTTTTCTGTGAGAAACAATTGAGAACGGAAAGTGGGAGATTTTTTCACTCTGATAACCATTCGGTTCTTTGGATATGCGCATCATGCTGTTGGGAAGATGCACTAATGGAATCGTTGGTTCAAGCATATGACCAATGCCTCCAATATTTGGATTCACGTAATCGACAATATTCTTTTGCGCAAACAGAGTAAAAGAAAAAAGGAAAGAGAGTAGTAAGGTCAGTTTCTTCATTTAAATAATATTCAGAGTAATAAATCAAGTGTGAAAATAAGTGCAGGCAATTAATTTTAATTTAATTGTGGATTAACACAGTAAATTAAATTATTAATCAGTATTTGCTGTTCGTTTTAATTGTCAGTTTACTAGGGGATTGTGTTGTTTTTTTTTGTGGCGAAGTTTTTTAAACCGGATTTTTTTTTTGTTTATTATTGCAGCAGAAAAGGGAGTTTCTATTGAATTAGTTTTCATCATTACTTTTTTATCACAAAGTTTAAGTGTGTTAGTAAGGGTTCAAAGTACTCTTATCATGCATTTTTATTAAGAATTGATGAAAATTATGAGTTAATAAGTGAAAAATTCATGAAAACGTTTGCGTAAGCCAATTATTTACACTTATATTGTGAATCCTTTGTGAGAAAAACGAAAAATACCATTTGTATTCACATCGAATTACATTTATTTTCTCATCATTTATTTGGTGAGATCTTACTAACCACTAACTAATCACTAACAATCAGATCCTGTTTATTCTAAATAAGCAGGATCTTTGTTTTTGTAAGCCTTTTTTCGATTCCTAAATTTTAGGAAAATCAGTTGCTAATTTATTTTTAAGTAAGAAGAATTCTGTATTATTAAATTTGGATGAAATTAAACGAAGTGTCAATTTTACATCTATATGCCTCTCGATATACCATTATTTTCGCAATTTTCTGTTTCCGATTTAAGATTATTCTCGTACATTGGTGGGCTGTTAATATTAGTTATTAAGTGAAAATTACCGACAAGCACATACTTTACACTTTAGATACCAATAAAAACAATGGTTTAAAATTGTTATTTGATAGGTACTACAAGCCCTTATGTGTGTTTGCAATTAAATATGTCTACGATTTAAATTTATCGGAAGATATTGTTCAGGAAGTTTTTATAAAGATTTGGGAAAAGAAGGAATTTCATACCCAAATGAATCTTTCTGCCTATCTTTTTACTTCTGTTAAAAATGCCTGCATTTCTTACCTAAGAAAAGAACACCCCTTATATGTTGATAGTTTTGATGATGAGGTAATTCTGGGAGACTATTGTACCGAAGAAGAAATATTGGAGCGGAATAGAAAATTGATGGATACAGTTGAAAATTTACCCGAAAAAGCCCGTGAAGTTTTTAAAGCTGTAGTTTTCCATAACCTGAAATACAAGGAAGTAGCAGAAGAGTTAAATATATCGGTTAATACTGTGAAATCAAACTTGGCTCGTGCTTATCGTCTTTTAAGAGAAGTGATGGATATATTGGTTAGCTATTTACTTTAAATAAGGAACATCTCAATTTCTTATATTTATAATGTTGTCCATAGTTGCTAGGATAAGAAGTATCAAACAGAAAACTTCATCATTAATTTTTTTGTTCTAAAGACATTTCCTCCCATATCGTCTGTTATTTTTATTAAAAAAAATAAACAGTTTCTCAGACACCCATTTTCATTTTTTCTACGTTACACCGATAAATGACGACAGAAATGAATGACATTGATATAAATATTTTACTAAAATACATCTCTAAGCAGGCAGATCGTAACGAGATTGAACTTGTTAACGCATGGTTAGAGAAATCTGAAGCCAACCGCGATGAGTTTTTAATGCTGAAAAAAATCCATCTGTCACATAAAGAAGTGGCAGCCATAAATAGTATTAAAGAAGAGGAATCCTGGGAAAGATTGAAATTGAGAACAATTGATAAAAAGAAGAAATTTCGTTTACGAACTTTTTATAAAGTTGCCGCGGTTCTTTTGCCCTTTCTTATTGTAATTGGCTTGCTGAGAAATAAAAATACCGATGTTGTAACATCACAAGAACATCCATTTAATAAAAATCTCACCTATATTATTTTCCCCGACGGAACAACTCACAATTTGTTAAATCATAAATATCAGGAATTCGATTATTCCAAATACGGAACGATTTATAAGGACAGTACCAATTTGTTAGTGATTAATAGTTCTGCTAAAGAAAAAGAAGGAACTGACCAGTTTACCATTGTAACTCCCTTAGGAGGAGATTATGATTTTTTTCTTCCTGATGGCTCTAAAGTAATTCTTAATTCATTGTCGAAACTTTCATATCCCATACGTTTTACGAATAATATTCGTAAAATTTCTTTAACAGGAGAAGCTTTTTTTGAAGTTAGTAAAGATAAAAAGAAGCCTTTTATTGTTGAAACGCAATTTGCACAAGTAAAAGTACTGGGTACTAGTTTTAATGTAAATGCTTATGAGAGTGATGAATATAATGAGGTGACTTTAGTTGAAGGACATGTGAAAGTGAATAACAGCAGCAATGAAACCTTTCTAATTCCCGGAAAACAAGCGATTTGTTCACGTAAGAATATAATTTTAGTTAGAGATGTTGATGTGAATATTTATACATCGTGGACCCGGGGTATTTTTGAATTTAATAAGATGTCATTGAAGAAAATCACGACTTCGCTGGAAAGGTGGTACAATATTAAATTTAGTTTTGCCGATAGCACAATTGAGAATAAAAAATTCACAGGTGCTTTTAAAAAAGGGACTTCAATAGAATCAATTTTAAATTTTATTGAGGAGACTACAAACGTGAAATTTATTAAAAAAAATGATATTGTTTATGTTGTAGAAAAATAATCGGAAAATGCTGATACATTTTCCGATATCAATTAGATAATGGGTATCCGTAAATACCCAAATGTATAATCCAATAATACAAAATTATGGAAAAATCTGTAATATATGCTTTTAATAGGCATATAATTAACTCTCGTAAGATTTTACTGAAGATGAAATTGGTTGTTCTGTTAATATTTTTACTATCTGCTCAACTTTCTGCAAGTGTTAAGTCGCAGAATAGAGTTACTCTGGAACTAAAAGATGTTAGCTACGAGCAGGTTCTGTCAGAGTTCAAAAAACAAGCTGATATCATTATCATATATAGTAATGATGAGTTTGATTATAGTAGAAAAACCGATGTTAGTTTCAAGGATTTAGAAGTGGTTGAAGCTGTAAAAAAATTATTGAAAGGCACCAACCTTACTTATAAGCAATCTGAGGAGTACATTATAATAAAACCAAAACAAGAAATTCAAAAAGTTTCACCACCCCAACCAAAGGATAATAAAAAGAAAATTCTTGGAAGTGTTATGGACAGTAATGGTGTACCATTGCCAGGAGTAAATATAATTGTAAAAGGAACTACAATTGGAACAATTACTAACATGAACGGGAAGTTTGTTCTTGATGTTGAAGCTGGAAAGCTTTTGCAATATAGTTTTATAGGCTATAAAACTGTTGAGTTGCGGATAGACAAAAATGATGTTTTCGATGTGGAAATGCTTGAAGATTTTTCTATGCTCGATCAGGTAATTGTTTCCGGAGTGGCAATGGGAACCGAAAAAAAGAAAATGTCGGTGTCAGTAACTAAAGTAAGTTCAAAGGATTTAACCAATGTACCACAATCTTCGGTTTCGGCTTCACTTCAAGGAAAAATTGCAGGCGTAAGCATTGTATCCGGAGATGGTTCTCCGGGTTCCGGTTCTTCAATTACCCTTCGTGGTGCTACAAGCTTAACAGGTAGTCAGTCTCCCATGATTTTGTTAGACGGAATGATCATGCAAGGTTCCTTATCTGATATTAATGTTGATGATATTGAGTCAATTGAAGTGGTAAAAGGAGCAGCAGCATCAGCTCTTTATGGTTCCAGTGCTGGTAATGGAGTTGTAGTAGTTATATCCAAACGAGGAGCCAGATTACCTGATAATACAACAAAAGTAACAGTACGAAATGAGATTGGTATTCAGAAAGTTTCAAATTTATTGAACCTGGCAGAACACCATCCCTATTTGTTGGCTAATGATTGGCAGGAAGTAGATACCTATACCAAATATGCCACCGTTAACTATCCCACTGATTACGTTTCCGGTTACAATCCAAATATCCAAGGGAACCGGATTTTACTAGACAATGGAATGATGACTCAGCCATTTAGATTGTACAAGGATGTGCAGGATGAAATGTTTGAAAATGGAGTGAGTTATACCAATTTTATAAGTGTTGCAGCAAAATTGAATCAAACCAATTTATACTTGTCCTTCGAAAATCACAACAACGAAGGAGTTTTAAAAGAAACCGGAGGTTATGAGCGTCAGAGTTTTAGGATAAATGTCGATCATGCCATAAATAGCAAAATCAGAATAAAAGCGAGTAACAACCTGATTTTAACCAAAAATGATATGCCCGGAGGTGGAAATAATGCTTTTAGCCGGGTTATTATGATGGAACCTGATGTAAATCTGTATCAGAGCAATGCAGATGGTTCCCCTTATAACTTTGCTCCAAACCATTGGAACCAAATCGTATTTAACCCACTTTACGAACTTTACCACAAATCAAATGTTTCAGAAAAAACCAGATTCATAGGAACTTATGAGCTGAATTGGATATTTGCCGACTGGCTGAGTTTTAAAGCAAGTTATGGAATCGAAAGTCAGGATTACCGGAGACTTGCTTACACTCCCAAAGGAATGTACACAGGCATCGATGGAGATGGCTTCTCGGAGTCTCCCGGATATTTGACTAACTACAGCTCAAAAATTAAAAATCAGAATTACAGAGCTACTTTAAGTTTTTTCGATACTTGGGGCGATATGGAATTTAATGCCCGGCTTAGTTATTTAAGTGAAGATAATCATTTTGAAACTGCAGGCGGATATGGTCGTGATTTCGATTTTGCAGGCATGCCTTCCTTTTCCATTATTTCTGATGAAAACATGTACTTTAGAGATCATTATGAAGACATTAAAGCTGAAAATGTTTTTGCGATCGCTTCTTTTATTTTTAAAGACAGATACATCCTTGATGGTTTATTTCGTCGCGATGGTTCTTCATTATTTGGTTCAGAAGAAAGATGGCATAATTATTACCGTGTTTCTGCAGCCTACAGAATCTCTGAGGATGTAAAAATTCCTGGAATTAATGAGCTGAAAGTTAGAGGTGCAATTGGTACTTCAGGACAAAGGCCTCGTTTTTTGCTGCAATACGAAAGCTATAGTACAGTATCGGGAGTATATCAAAAATCGACCTTGGGAAATAAGAATTTGAAACCTTCCGAATCAAGAGAAATCGAAGTGGGAATTGATATGACCTTCTTAGAGCGATTTAATTTGGAGGCTACCTACTCCAATACAGTAACATCAGATCAATTTTTGGAAGTTCCATTATTGGTTCACCAAGGTGGTTTCCCTTACCAGTGGAAAAATGCAGGAGCTCTGGAAACCAATACTTTTGAAGCCATGCTTCATGTTAATGTTATAAATAAGAAAGACCTTAACTGGGATTTAAGATTTACATTTGACAAAACAAAATCAGAAATTACCAAACTTGATGTTCCCGCATACCGAACAGGTCCTCAAAGTAGTTTTTACATTCAGGAGGGCGAAGAATACGGAATAATGTACGGAAGAAAATTTGTACATACACTTGAACAAATGCAAGCTCAGTTATCCGATGGTGAAAGCATTACTGATTATGTGCTGAATAATGAAGGCTTTGTTATCGAAAACGGAACAGAGGGAACCAGAAACGAATCTCCAATTCTTTTAAAAGATGAGAAAAATAATCCTGTTACTCAGAAAATTGGAAATATAAATCCAGATTTTAGAATGGGAATAATATCCAATTTAAGCTATAAGAATTTTGGTTTTTTCATGCTCTGGAAATGGAAACAAGGAGGAGATATTTACAACAGTACCGCTCAAAAAATGGTTAACTACAACCGACATCCTATGATGGATCAATTTGGGAAATCTCCCGAAACAATGAAAACCATAGATTACTATTTGGGCTTGTACAACAGTCAGTCAATTAATGAATTCTGGATTGAAGATGCAAGCTATATTCGCTTAGCCGAAGCTTCGGTTAATTATACCTTAAATGGTGAAAACTTAGGTCGCTTAGGAGAATATATTGAATCGGTTAAATTTGGAATTATAGGAAAGAATTTACTCACTTTTACCGATTATTCGGGCTATGATCCGGAAGTTACTTCCAATGGTTATGCTTTCGATAATACGGGATACCCGAATTTTACAACTTATTCCTTTTCTGTTAACGTCGGGTTTTAAGCTTGATGCGCAGAAAGTATGACAGAAAAACTTTCAAAAGTTAATTTTCTGAACAATAAAGAATGTAACATCCATAAGTGAAAATTACAAGCCCGGGGAAACTCAATTTACAATTTGACATATGGATTCTAAAAATATTTAACATGAAAATTTTATACATAATTCCAATTTTTTTATTGGCGTTTGTTTCCTGTGAGGATTTAAACGTTGAAAATTTGAATTCACCAGATACAGAGACAGTTTTGTCCGATTCTGATGGAATAGAATCAATTACTGCCGGCTTGTTTAAATTTTGGTTTTCGGTAGGTCACGATGCATCTTATAGTTTTGGTACAGAAACCCCTGCAAGGGCAATGTGGTATATGGCAGATTGCGGAACCGTGTTTTGGTCTAATTTCGGAGCTGTTGATTTGTCGATGGAGCCTCGCGAAGCATACATTAACGATGTAACCTATCCCTATCATTGGGTTGGTGAGGCATACTATAAAAACATGTATGATGTTTTAACATCATCAACCGACGTTATTAATATTTTAGACAATGGAATGCAAATTGGAGGAAATGGTGAAGATACCGATATGGTTAAAGCTGTTGCTTATTTTACCCAGGGACTTGCAAATGGCTATTTGGGTTTGATTTTTGATAAATCGGTTCTTATTTCTACTATAGATGATTATGAAACAATGGAGTTTAGTTCGTATAAAGATGTTGTGGCAAAAGGGATTGAACAAATTGAAAAAGCAATTGAAATATGCGAAAACTCTGAATTTATTTTGCCAACATCGTGGATTCCAGGCGATGAGTGGTCCAATGTAGAATTGGCTCGTTTGGCACACTCCTATATTGCCCGCTTATTGGTTTACTCTTCACGAAATTTAACACAAAATAGCCAGGTTGACTGGACAAAAGTGTTGGAACATACAGAAAAAGGGATAAAAAAAGATTTTGCTCCTTTAGGAGATGGGGTTGCAGGCTCTTGGAAATCTTATTTTCACATGAAAACAGCAGCTTCGGGTTGGGGGAAAATTGATATGCGAATTGTGAATATGCTCGATCCAAACATTCCCTCAACTTTTCCGGAAAGCGGACTTTATACCGATTTGCCGAATAATGGCTTGGCAATTTCTGATGATCAGCGCTTAAATATTGATTTTGAATACAATACCGAAAACAGTCGCCCCGACAGAGGTTATTACAGATGGACTACCTACAGGTATAAAAGACTTGATGATTACATCAATAACAATGGGATTAATAAACGAATAATTGACTTTCGCCTGTCGGAAAATGAACTGCTAATGGCCGAGGCTAAATACAATCTGGATGATTATGAAGGGGCAGCTACCCTCATTAATAATGGAACCAGAATAACACGCGGAGGGTTGGCTGCTATTGGAAATACCAAAGAAGAAGTGTGGAATGCAATTTGGTACGAACGGAATATCGAGTTAATACTTTCGGGTATTGGCATTGAATATTTCGATATGCGTCGTTTCGATCAATTGCAAAAAGGGACTATGCTTCATTTTCCTGTTCCTGCTCAGCAATTACAATTAATTCCGGCAGAAATTTATACTTATGGAGGTGAATTTGGTGTTCCGGGTGAGGATATTTCTATTGGTGGATGGAAATAAATGAATTTTTTAACAGATAAGCATAGGAAACGAGCCATGAAGCATATTTCTATCATAGAAATAAGACCATTCGGGCCATTTCTGTGTGAAAATTAAAAATCAAATTACTGATACATGAAAAATCTAAATACATACCTATTGTTATTTGTGATTGTTGCGGCATGTTTGTCGTGCAGCGACGATGATAACAGTATCGAAACACCCGTAATTACAGGTGGAATGGTAAGCATTCTTGACAGTTATGCCAACTTTAACGGAGAGAACCAAAGCTTTTATGCAACCAATAAAAGCACCGATGGTAAAAGACCATTTAATGCTTTAACTACCGACTGGACCTTTGAAACCTGGGTAAAAGTGGAAGAGGGAACAAATCTAACAGAAGAACCACTTACGTCATCAATTATAATGGAGCAACGATATGTTTTTTCATTGTATGCTACACCGGCAAATGAATCCAAACCTGAGGCCGATGTTGAAGAGGATGTTATTGATTATAATCAACCTGATGGAATAGGAACAAAGCTGATTAAAGTTAAAGCCGATTATGAGTTAAAGTATTCAAAACTTGCCAATAATTCTACCGATGTTGAGTTGGAATCAATGAGTACTTACGATAACGAGAACATCGTTCTTTCATATGGGAAATGGGTGCACATCGCAATTACCCGATCTTCTTCAGACAATACAGCACGTTTTTTTGTGAATGGACTATTGGTGAATTCAAGTACCGATGATGTTTGGATTTCGAAGTTTTCAGTTTCAGCTGTAAATTGGAGTGGTACCTACCGAGGAGGATATTACGGCTTTTCGAAATGTGGTTTACGAAACGTCAGAGTATCCAATGCATCAAGGTACAGCGAGAATTTTACACCTGATTTGAGTATTGATTTTGAAGAGGATGATGAAACTTTATTTTTGCTGAATTTGATTGAAGAAGAAATGATCGACCCTTTAGATAATACTCCGGAAATGAATGTGAAAGGAACTTATCCTTATTCAGTATCCTTACGCCAGAATAATTGGGCTTCAGAATCTCAGATGATTTACAAATAAGCTGAGTTCGATTAATTAGCAGAAGAATTTATTATATCAATTTCATTAATAAGCGGGCACTATATAAAGGCTTGCCTTGTAGGTTTTGGGCTCAAAACTTATAGTCTGCAACCGTTAGCTGTTCCAAAATAAAGTTGAAATTAATAATTTGTCACTCCTAATTATCAGTCAATAAATAACAGAACTCAGATAAAATAGAATAATTGAAATGAAAAATACATTAAAATTTCTTGTGTTAATTTCATTTGTATTTCTTTCGGCAACATCATTTTCTCAAAAAAATACCAGTACATACCGAAAGAAATCCGATGAAATATTTCGAAAATTAAATGCTGAAAATTGTAAGCTTTTGGAATGTATTCCATTAACAGAAAATAATAATATTCTTGCGTATGTTTACAATTATGCAAAAGGAGGGTTTGTTATTGTAGATATCCGTATTGATGCACCAATAATAGGTTTTTCTGATAAAGGAAGATTTGAGACTAAAAATAACCCATTCCTGCAATACATTATTGAGGGCATAAAACTGCAGAAAAATGACCTTGATTTGCCATTAGACATCGAAAAGTCTGCTGTGAAAGAATTGAAAACAGATGTACTTATTGATCCTTTACTTACTGATGTTTGGGGAGGTGTTAATTGTATTGATGAAACAGGAAAGAACATTAATGCTACGAATTTATACACACCTCAAAACTGTTCGGCAGGTTGTGTGGCCATAAGTGCATCACAAATTTTCAATTATTACAAATGGCCTAAAAAAGCGATGGGTAATCATGTTTATAAAGACAGCTATGATGGTATATCCTACACTCATTCTGCTTTTTTTGACGGTGCAGAATATGACTGGACCAATATAAAAGATGAGTATTATGGGGTGGCATCAACTGTTGAAGAACGGCAGGCAGTATCCGAATTAATATACAATACCGCAGTTGCTGTTCAAATGGATTTTGGGCCAACAGGTTCAAGCTCCCATATAAACAAAATTCCCTTTATCTTGGGGAATTTCTTTCGGTATTGCGGGCATTACGAAGAAGCATCCTGGAGTTCTTTCTGGAACAGGATGTATGAAAATGTTACGAATGAAATTCCGGTACAAATAGGATTAAAAGCAAGCGCAACAGGAGCCCAACATGCCGCCGTTATCGATGGTTATAAAGAAATCAGTAATGTACCTTACTATCACATGAATTGGGGATGGTATAATAACAACGGTATAAACGGCTATTATAATGTGCAGGGATGGACCAGTAGTTCTGGTGGGTACAATACGATAACTGATGCAATTTTTGATTTTTTACCCACACCGGAAATAACTAGTGTGGCAATTGACGGAGGCCAGAATATCACTATTCAATGGGAAGTTAGTGATAAAGTAAATTGGGATTCTTTCGAATTGGAAATGAAAAAAGATGATGCCAGTTGGGAAACGGTATCAAGTAATATCATAAGTAATTCATATTCTATCGCTTCCGAATCAACGGTAACTATTTATCAGTTTAGAGTAAGAACCAAAATAAGTAATTCATTTTATTTGAACTCTTGGTCCAATGAATATGCTTATGCAAATGAAGGATATTTAGACGGCTATATTTCCTTAGGAGGAAGCCAGTATGCCTATGCAAGACAAACTCCCAATAACGATTTAAACTTTTCGGGTGAATATACATTTGAGTTTTGGGTTAATGTGAAAGATGGCAATCAAAACAATGATGTTATTCTGTATCAGAAAGATGCTTTTACTCTTGGTATCGATAACATAACATCCACTTCGTATGCAATTGAATTTATAGCACACAACAGCAATGCATATATAAAAACGTACCATAGCGATTTATTGCTGAACGAATGGGTACATGTTGCAGTATCTCATTCAGGAAACAAAACAAAACTATTTGTAAATGGCGAAAAAGATGTTGAAAACAGCGGTTCCGATTTCAATTTATCAGCAAGTAACAAAGCCTTAAATTTGGGTGAAAAATACATAAGCAGCTATTCTAATTTTATTGTTGCAGAAATCGATCAACTTAGAATTTCGAAAGTTGACAGGCATTCAGATAGTTTTATCCCATTAAGAGGAAATGTACATCAGGTAGATGATAATACTGTTGCACAGCTTGATTTTAATCAGCCTCATAAAGTACGCTTAAAAGATGAGGCTTTCACCTTAAGTTTTATTGTGAAAAATGAATCTGGTGGTGTAATTTGGAAGGGAAGTGTAATTGAAAATAGTTTTGTCCCGGTTATTACTCCAAACCAATTGGCTGGTGTTATGCCCGATTCACCAAATGGAACTGTGGTCTGCACGGTTTTGGCTACCGACGAAGATGTTTTCGCAACGATTTTTCAGGATTGGACAATAACAGGAGGAAATACGAATAATGTTTTTGCTATTGATAAAGCAACAGGTGAAATTACTGTTCATGATTCCGGAGCCATGGTGAGTAGTCCTCTTACAGTTTATAATTTACAAGTAACAGTAAGCGATGGGCAGAATACTTCGGCAATTGAAAATTTGGAGATTACAGTTGATCAAACCACTTCATCAGACAATCACAGTTTTGTTGATGGGAAATTATTTTCGGTAAATGTATACCCAAATCCTACAACTGATTTTGTGGAAATTCAGGTGGGGAACAATCAGCAATTGAAAACGATCGAAGTATATGATTTATCAGGAACATTAAAGAAAAAAATGAAATCAAACAGTCGTATATCTAAGCTTGATTTAAGTGATCTCCCCTCTGGTATCTATCTGCTGAATATTCAATATGAAGAAGAACATTTTATTCGGAAAATAATTAAGATATAATCAGACTTGCATTTCATAACTCACCGAATACGCCATTATTTCCCTCACAAGTAAATAGATGAGGACAATTAAACGGCTTAATAACAAAATGATAACACATGACGAGCCATTGGTAAACCTTTGCAAATAAAAGGGTATGACTATTTAGGCGACTTCCTCCTGACAATTATTGGGATGACCTTTGGAAAATTAAATTACAAACACATGAAATTAGTTATAAAAATTATATTAGCATTCATTATTTTAACTCCCACTATTTCAGAAGCATGCACTACGGCTGTTATTTCCGGGAAATACACAAAAAATGGCAGACCCATGATCTGGAAAAACAGAGATACCTGGGCAGTAAAGAATAGTGTCGCCTACTTTAAAGGAGAGAATTTTGATTACATGGGCTTAATTAATTCAGCCGATACTACAAGAAAAAATGTTTGGATTGGAATGAATTCAGCAGGATTTTCAATTATGAATTCGGCTTCGTACAATTTAAACCATAAAAGTAAAGAAGAATTAAGTGGCCTGGAAGGCAGGTTAATGAAGGAAGCTCTTTCTGTTTGCGGAACTCTTGAAGATTTTGAGGATCTTTTAAATTCATTACCGAACCCCAGCGGATTAGAAGCTAATTTTGGTGTAATTGATGCTTTTGGAGGAGCTGCTTATTACGAATTTGGACATAACGGATTTGTGAAGATAGATGTTAACGATCCTGCAATTGCTCCTTTTGGTTATGTTATAAGAGCTAACTATTCAAATACCGGAGAAATAGGTATTGGGAGTGGGTATATTCGTTATAATACTTCTTCTGATC
>JAESUW010000081.1 GCA_016760525.1 Labilibaculum sp. | reverse complement strand
AAAGATACTGATTCTTAAGGATTTAAGCAAATTTAACGCATTGATTATAAGCGAATTGAAACCTTTTCTAATATATTTTCAACTCTTGATTCGCATAATACAGTAATGACTACTTATCCTATAAATAAGAACCAAATTATATTTTCAGGAATGTCGGCTGGAGGCAGAATGCTTATTGATTTTGCATTTAATAATTTTGTACCCATGAAGGGATTAATATTAAATTGCCCGGTTGTGCCGAATAATCTCAACACCGATTTGATCATTCAATTTATTGCAAAAAATAAAAAGATTGGAATAATTACGGGAGAGTATGATTTTGCATTAAATGACCAAGAATATCTTATAAACAGTATTAATAAACACGGTGGGCTAAACAAATTGACAATTAATAAAGATAAAGGACATGAATATACTGAAGAATTTCCTTATTTATTAGATGAATATCTAACATGGATGATGAAATAACACCCATTTTGTATAAGTAATGGCAGTTGAAATATTAGATATCCAGATATATTGCCCGCTTAAGCTTCACATAGATTTGACAGAAAAGAGACATTCAATTTGCCATTTATCAGTTGTGGTTCATCTGGAAAATGATTTTACCAATTTAAATTAAAGAAAAATGCCTAAACAAACTCCTGACCATTGGTTGACAATTGCTAAAAAAATCAATTCTATTGCACAAACTGGACTGGCTTTCACTAAAGACCAATATGATAAGGAACGATATGTTGAATTACGCGATTTAAGTATTCAAATTTTAAATAATATCACGGAAATTGATACCGAAAAACTGGAATTTATTTTCAACCGGGATATTGGATACCAAACTCCAAAAGTTGGTGTGCGAGCAATTATCATTAAGAATGATAAGATATTATTAGTTAAAGAAATAATGGATAACAAATGGAGTCCACCTGGAGGATATGCAGATAATGGAATGCTACCAAGTGAGATAGCAATTAATGAGGTCAAAGAAGAATCTGGTTTTGACGTTAAACCGATTAGAATACTTGGTTTAATTGATTATAATAAGCATCAGGATAGACCATTCCCATTTGATATATACCAAATATTTATGGAATGTGAAATTATCGGAGGATCTGCTACAATAGGTTTGGAAACAAGTGATGTTGGTTTTTTCGACATTAATGACTTGCCTGAATTATCCGTACGCCGAGTGACAAAAGAACAGATTTTAAAAATGTATGAACTATATAAAAACCGAAATCTTAAGCCAATATTTGATTGAAAAGATATAAAACAAACCACAATAAGAACTAAATCATCATGGGCGTTGATGCACAGTTGGTTAAGGCGCACAAGTTAAAATCGGCATCGAAACTATTATTTTTAGTTACAAACCCAAGAAAACTAACTGGTCTTTTCTCCCTCCCATTCTTCCTTATCAAAATAGTTGAAAAGGTGTTAAATTATTCCTTTTAATAAACTTGGCACAGTTGACAAACTTAAAATTAATTTATTTCACTTAACTTTTGTTCGTTTTTCAATTGAAATAACTAAAACAGTAATTGCAATGGAAAAAAATGGTAACCCATCAGCTGGTCATCAGCCGAGCTACTTTGCGGGCAGACTGGAAGCTGAAGCTCAAAAACAGCAAACTGAGCCAAATAAATAGCAATTTGATCCGTAAAAACACCCATTTCAACAGACAGTAGCGATTTCTCTATACTGTCGCAGATTTTGCGCAATTTCCTTGTAGCTATTCAAGCTCTGTGTAGGTAAGATTAATTTTTACAAGAACTTCTTCGGCAATATTTTTAATTACCAATCTTGGTATTTTTATATTGAAATCTTTGAGTCTTACTTTAAATTCAGATGTTACCATTACCTCTCCCTTTACAAATGAGATTTGTCCGGCTTCTTTTATTTTTAAACGAACACCATGAATTTGCAAATCGCCTTCAACCATCACCAAATTCAATCCTTGTTTATCGAAAGATGAATCGGTGATTAATTTCCCTGTAAAGGTGGCGGTGGGAAATTTATATGATTCTAAATATTTTTTATTAAAATGCGTCTGCATTAGAGATTTTTTGAATACAAAGCCAGGAATAGGAACTACAAAGGCAAGCTCGCCAGTCGACAAATCGATTATACTTTTAATCTGATTATTTTCTGCATAAATATCCTCGAATGGAGCCGACGAAAAAAATGAGATAATCCCGGAACGAACTTCATACTTCTCTTGCGCTTTCGAGCCATTCTCAAAAGTGAATATCAATAACAGTGTGATTAAAAATCTAAATTTCATTTTATACCATTTTATAGACAAATTTACACACAGGTATAATGCCGATATATATTTAAAACTCAATGATAAACGAAGTGAAATTAGTGAGTAATTTTAAATACTAATCGGTATTACAAATTAAACGATCGCATGATACTAAAACCTATGTGAACATCTCCATTAAAAAAATCATCGTTATTATACTGCTGTATAAACCTACCTGGTTGAACCCTGGTTGAATTTGTGATGAATACCTGAAATACATGACCGCCCGTTTCTATATCGAAGCCGAAGGATAAGGCATTCTTACTCATGGAATACAAATCGTTATTGAATGTTGGAAATGTATAAACGTATTCGATATTAAAATTAGTCGATTTCGTTAGCCCCATGCTAATACCAAAATTGCTCGCAAAAAGAGATTGTGGATGATTATTCGTTGCGGGTTTAGTAAGATATACATAGCTCGGAGCAATTTGTGCCGAAAATTTCTCCGAAAACTGCCGAGATATCAGTAATTGATTCACAAACTCGGTTCTATCCATAAAAGAAAGCTTTTCGTTGTAATTTCGGGTTTTAACATACAAAGCACCAAAGTACGATATGGACACAGGACGATTAGTAAGGTTAGACTGTTTTACAAAGGAATATTTAGAAGAGCCTTGAAGAGTCTTATCAAAATCGTTTGATCTTGCCAATCCAATTTGTAGTTTATCCGTAATTCCATATTCAAAGGAAATGTCAACATTCTGCATCACATCCAATCCATACAACTCATCAATACCTTCGGAAATTCTTCCAAAAAGATGAGAAACCCGAAACTGCAATTCCCCTTTTGATAACTGTACTGTTGATTGACCAAGAACAAGTCTTGAGCTTTTAAATGCAGACACAGGCACTTCCATACGACTTGTGTCTAATTGACTTAGCAGACTCTTATACTCCTGCCCATTAAGAGCGGATGAAAATAAAAAAATAAGAACAACAATCAGGTTTCTATACTTACGTCCCATACCATTCAATTCTATCAATTAATCGCATTCACCAAATCTCTAAATTCCTGAAATTTATCAATATCTGATGCGGGTAATTTGGCTGCACCTTTAGGCATTGCACCACTATTTACCTGATTAAACATATTGGAAGCAGCATTTCTTGCATTCGTAAACACACCATAGTTACTACTGTTCGATTTATTATGCTGCCCCTCGTGACAGGAAACACAATTGGTAGTGATGAAGACTTGTAAATTGTCGTTGTAATAATCTGTTGCTGTTTGTAAAGCCGCTGAGTTATCGGGAGGAGGTTCATTTGTATCGTCATCATCGGAAGACGACGACGAACAAGCAGCCAATGTTGCTATTATAGCAATCGCGCTAATTAAAAGTATCTTTTTCATATCGTTCCATTTTAAATAAACACATCACAATTAACTTCCTAATAGAAGAAATAATGACTCTCTATTAATAAGATACAAAAAAAAGACTTGAATGTCTTAAATTAATTTGTTAATTCAAATTAACAATTCGCAGATCTATTTCTTCTCAACAAAATAAACCAGTTCATTAACGGAATTTGCAAGCCTAATTTTAACCAACAATTATGACTGAATCAGAACAGAAAATTAACTTCCAATGGTTCTTTAAATTTTAGTAAAATTTGAAAATTCAAGTTAATTAAAACTTAAGCTCTCCGAAAAAAACAGCATGATTTATTTCATATCACAACACCTATAAGCAAAACCACAGATTAAAAAAGACAAGCTAGCTGAGCTCCTAAATCAATAGATATGAAAATTTAAACCCAAAAATCTCCCCTTTTATCTGAAGAAACATGCCTTTAGTCACAAAAAAATACAATCAAGCTGTAATAGAACAAAATAAAATATATTTACGTACCACGTATTTTTCACATGAAATAACATAAAATCAAAATAAAGCTTAAATAATCTTTAATCCATCCTAAACATGAAAACCATTTTACAATTCTCTTTATTTACTGTTCTTCTATTTTTTACAGCTTTGAATTCTTTTAGTCAAACAGGAAATTACAAGGCTGGTGTTGGTGCCGGAGCTAGTATTACCAGTGGCGATTTTAACACTTTTGTTGGAGACTCAACAGGACATATAGTTACCTCTACATCATACCTAACCTTCTTAGGATATCAAGCTGGACGTAATAATACAACGGGGCAAGAAAATGTTTTTATTGGCTACCAAGCAGGTTTTTCAAATATCACAAGCTTTGATAACACATTTATTGGATTTAAAGCTGGTTTTTTCAATACAGGTTCAGATAATACATTTTTTGGAAATAGGACTGGAGAAAATAATACAACAGGATATGATAACACTTTTGTAGGAGAAGATTCTGGAGTAAATAACACAACTGGTTCTAGAAATACGTATCTAGGAGAAGATGCAGGAAGAGGAGGGTATCCGTCATCTTATTCATCCACTGGAAGTAGAAATACATTTATAGGAAGATCTTCAGGATTCAGTATCTCTTCTGGTTATCGGAATACCGCAATTGGAAATGAGGCTGGTTATGATATTAAAGAGGGATATCGAAATACATTTGTAGGAGACTCTGCAGGAATCGATGTTAGTATTGGACACCACAACACATTTTTAGGACAAGCTGCAGGTTCATGTACCGAATATGCCGATTACAATACTTTTGTTGGATCACGTGCTGGCTGGGATAATAACAGAACAAATAACACAAACGATGCAAATCACAACACCTACCTTGGTTATAGCTGTGGGTTCACCAACAGAGAAGGAGAATATAATGTAGGTATGGGTTCAAAAGCAGATTTTAACAATACAAATCGTTCACGTACTACTTTCATGGGTGCATATGCTGATGTGGACAATAATGATGTTATCCTTTTAGGCTACTCAAGCAAAGTAACAGGGCAATATGGTATCAGTATTGGTAATGATTCTGAAGTTACCGGAACGGGATCAATTGCTATCGGATATTTAACATCTGCAGGAGGAACTAACAGTGTGGTAATTGGTAGAAATGCAACAACAACTCAAAATAACAGTTTTATTATTGGTGGTACTGATCCAACCTACAGAATGACCTTAGGGATTGGTACATCAACACCAAATTTAAATGCAAGTATCGATTTATCGGAAAATAACAAAGGTTTCCTTATGAATCGTTTATCACAAACAGAAAAAATAAGTTTCGAAAGTACTTTAACAAGTACCGACGAAGGAATGATGGTGTACGACAGTACTGCAAATAACCTAAGCATTTGGGATGGCACCAAATGGATGGGCTTACAAACAGACAGCCTAGCACTCTCTTCAAACACATTATCCCTTTCGGGAAGTAACTCTGTTGATTTAACTGCCTTTCTTGACAATACTGATGCACAGGATTTAAGCTTAACAGGAAACACTTTAGCATTAACAAATGATGCAACTTCGGTTAACCTTTCAGCATATCTTGATAATACCGATGCACAAACGGTTGGTTTTTCAGGTACGAACTTAAGCATCTCGAACGGAAACAGTGTAGATCTTGCTTCTCTTAAAGACGGATACGAGGCAAACACAGATAATCAAGACCTTGGCTTAACAGGAAATACTTTGAGCTTAAGCAATGATGCAACTGCAGTTGATCTTTCAGCATATTTAGACAATACCGATACACAAACGGTTACACTAACGGGAACTGATCTAAGTATATCAAATGGGAACTCTGTAGATCTCAGCTCTCTTAAAGATGGATACGAGGCAAACACAGATAATCAAGACCTTGGCTTAACAGGAAACACACTTAGCCTGAGTAACGATGCAACTACAGTTGATCTTTCGGCATATTTAGACAATACCGATGCACAAACTGTTGGTTTTTCTGGTACTAATTTAAGTATCTCAAACGGAAACTCTGTAGATCTTGCTTCTCTAAAAGATGGATACGAGGCAAATACAGATAATCAGGATTTGAACATTACAGGAAACACTCTTAGTTTGAGTAATGATGCAACTACAGTTGATCTTTCGGCATATCTGGACAATACCGATACACAAACAGTTTCACTTACCGGAACTAATTTAAGTATCAGCAACGGAAACAGTGTGGATCTCAGCTCTCTTAAAGATGGATACGAGGCAAACACAGATAATCAAGACCTTGGCTTAACAGGAAACACACTTAGCTTGAGTAATGATGCAACTACAGTTGATCTTTCGGCATATCTGGACAATACCGATGCACAAACAGTTTCTCTTACCGGAACTAATTTAAGTATCAGCAACGGAAACAGTGTGGATCTTAGCACTCTAAAAGATGGATACGAGGCAAATACAGACAATCAAAATCTACATTTAAGCGGAAATTCTTTAAGTATTGATGGAGGCAATACGGTTGATTTATCTGGATTAACAGGAAATAACAGTAATCAAAACTTATCCTTATCTGGAACAACACTTTCTATCGACAATGGTAATCAGGTTAATTTGTCTGCGGTACAAGATGGATTTGAAGCAAATACCGATCAACAGAACCTTTCAGGTAGTTTAAATGGGAATACCATTAAAATAGATATTGACAATGGATCTTCTGCGCAAATTGACCTAAGCTCCCTATTGGAAAATATTTATGAAATACTCGAAACCCAGGCTAATAAAATCGAAGAATTAGAAACTGAATTGGCAACCTTACGAGATATTCATGAAAACGACAAGCCTACAAATGTTAGTTCTGCTCAATTATTTCAAAACATTCCTAATCCAACAAAAGGAAATACAAAATTAAGTTACTACCTTCCTAACAACACACCAAATGCTCAAATTCTTATCAGCGATAGCAAAGGAGTTCGCATCAAAACTATTTCTAATCTACAAATTGGAACGAATTCAATAAATATTAATGCAAACGAATTATCCGCAGGAACTTATTTATGTACACTTGTGGTATCAGGAAAGATAATAAATACAAAAAAGATGCTTATTATCAACTAGAAATCATCAAAACAAATATAATCTCTTTAATTAATTAAAGAGATTATACGGAAATAGAGCTACGCCCCAAAAGTTAGATACAGCCATTGGGGTGCAGTCTATTATGGTAACCCGTGACTTATGATTTTGTTTAACTTTTAATCCTTCTTCCAGTCTCCCAACAGAAATGTTTTCTTACACCTTTTCTACCTTCTTTATTCCTTTTCTGTTAAAAATAATCCGGTAACGACGATAGCTGGTTTCATCGTCGAGTTTAAAACGAAAAACCATATTCACGAAATATACCTTTTCTCCATATATCTTCTCGAACTCTTCGTCTTGTAAATAGTAAAGAGGAATTTCAGGATTATCCATTTTCTGAATCAGGCGAGACACGTTAAATCGAATAATATCTACTACTCCTGTAATGTTATAATCTCCATAAGAATTAACCAAGGCTTTTTGATCAAGTCGAAGCAGTTTTCGGTAAAAAATAATCTTCTCTCCTACTCCACGACTTTCCACATCAATAATTCGAGAGCGATTCCGGTGTTTCATTACTCGCAAAGGCACACTTTCTTCGTGCACAAAATCGAAACTCTCCTTACACCAACCAATTTTCTCATCTCCTTTTACCCGTATAACGGTTTTATGATCGAAAAATCGTTTGTTAATTTTACCAACCAAATAGAGTCGGCTAAGATCCTTAATTCGATCTTTAAGCATATAAATAATAACCAAGGCTGCAAACAAAGGCATGGTAAATGTTCCCAAACTTTTCTGAAACAGAAAGGTAAGAGAGGCTCCAAAAATCATAGCCAAACCAGCAGCCAAGCTGTATAATATTTGCATGGCTAAAACCCCTTCTTTTTTCTTACGGGAGTTTAACAACAGTTGACCTTCAAAATATTTCTTAAATGCTCCTTGGCGGTGTACAAACCAACGATTTCTATCATTTGGCTTTTCCTCTACCACCAAATAACCTTTGCTTTTTTTGTAGGCAATCTCCTCTTTAACCACCTTTATAATTGCCTCTTTGCTGTTCTCGAAATCGGAATGATGAATCTTTTGTAATCCTCGGTGTAAATAATGAGAATGCTGCTCAATCATATTGCTCATAAACTCATCTCCAAACAAATAGTAATCGAACAATTCCTTTTGTATAGTGGACACATTAACAATCCGACGCAAATCGCGATAGCGTCTTCCTATTTTCCCAACATTAGCAATATATTCATCAATAAGATACTGACGATCATCCGACAATTCATTTCGAAGAATGTGTTGTATTTCTCTTTGAAGCGACGACCTGAGAATGGTCTGAAACATTCTAATATGATACTCATAATTAGCTTCATTTTTAGGGTTGGGATGATTGGCTACATTCTGAAAAGCGTCCTCCAAATACTTAAACACCGAATGACTTCCCAAAGCAATATCCCGTAATAAATAGGGTGGTGTAATTAAACGGATGTTCGAATTAAAATCATTGTAAAAATCCTCTTTCTTATAAGTATTCGAGTTGATATCCAAACTACTGGGAACAAAGAGCCAGGTTTTTACGGAAAACTCATTCACCTTTCGATCTTTACGAGGTTCGTACCCCATTTTAATCTCTACAGAAAATTTATCATGAACTTTTACAATTTCATTTATCATACGCGCTTAAATTTCGTTTTATGGGAAGGGATTTCAATATGGGACAAAGGTACTGATTTACTTTTAATCATTTTTAATGACAAACACCCAATTTTAAGAGAACAGATCTTACATCGTTTGCGTTAAATGCATACAATTAATCTTCGAAAAAGAATCCCAACAAACACTTTACCCCTTTTTTTAAAAATAAAAATCAGTATTTGCACCTATTTCTCAGAAAAATCCTACAATTTGCGTTCTTACGAGCTGCTATTATTTAAATTGTTTATTTACTCGAAATTAACCAATTTTAATGCTATTGGAGAAGTATTCTCATTTCATATTTCTTCATAGTAGAAAAATGGGGTAAAGTAAAGTACAACTTTCTGTTTATATTATTGCATTACTCTTGTGAGTTAAATTAGGTGGTAATTTTCAAAATTGATTTATTTCTTTTGAAAATGTTGAATGCAAACAATAAAGTTAAGCTAGAATGGAAAATAGTTCCAAAATTAAAAATCAAGAGCTTCATGCAATATTGAATCTTCTTTTCCTTGCAAAAAAACTTGACTTAAGCGGTAACAAACCCGATTTTTTGCATCGCCGCATATCAAGAAGAATGTCTGTAACAAAAACTAATAATCATCAAGAATACCTGGCATATCTGCAAAATAATTCTCTTGAAATTGAAGCTTTGCAAGATATCCTCACCATAAATGTGAGTCATTTTTTTAGAAACTCATTTACCTTTGATTATTTGGATAAAATTATTATCCCTAAAATTATTAATACCAAACTTAAAGCAAAAAAACCTGTATTACGAATATGGTCTGCAGGATGCTCTACAGGAGAAGAAGCCTATTCTATAGGTATTCTAATTGATAATTATTTGCGAAAAAATGACCTGATAATGGATGTAAGTATATTTGCTACAGACATTGATATAAAATCGTTGGCCTATGCAAAAAAAGGGAAATATACAGCAGAGTCTTTAAAAGAAACTAAACTTGAAATCATCACTAATTATTTTTCCCAACTTGAAGGAAAATATAAGATTCTTCCAAGAATTAAAAAGATGGTTCATTTTTCTACTTTTGATCTTCTAAACAGTCATCAATATGCTCCAGAAGAAAGTATTTACGGCGATTTTGATTTAATATTTTGCAGGAATGTTCTAATTTATTTCAACAAGGAATATCAGGAAATTATTTTCAACAAACTGAATAAATCAATGAACACCACAAGCCTTCTAGTTTTAGGTGAGGCTGAAGAACCTCCTGGTGAGTATGAAAAGAGATTCCATAAAGAGTCAATTTATTTCAAAATATATCAAAAAACACAAGCACTAACAGCGAATTTAAAATTCGTTCAATAAATCTTATTTTATGCTTAAACTAAGAAATTTAAACATTGGGTTTCGTCTATTTTTAGGATTCTTATTTCTTACATTATTTACAATTAGTGTTGGTGTAATTGCACTTTGGAATTCCAATCAATACCAAACAACTATTAAGGATATTTTTAAACATCCCTATACGGTAAGTAATTCGGTTCAGGAAATTGAGACCAACATTGTTTCCATTCATCGCTCGATGAAAGATATTGTTCTTGCCCAAGACATGTACGAAATTGAACTTGAAATAAAATCGATAACGGATCATGAAGAAGAAATAAACAGACTGTTTACAATAGTATCAAAGAAGTTCCTTGGAGATGTAAAGGATGTAACAGTAGCCTGGGATACATTTAAAACATGGAAACCAATTCGTTCAGAAGTTATTAAATTAGCAATAAAAGGAGAGATAAACCAAGCCGCACAAATCACCAAAGGAAAAGGTGCTTTACATATTCTGAAAATAAACGAGAAAATTAATACAATGAAAGATTTTGCTCATCAGAAAGCAGATTCTTTTCGAAATTCGGCATTGAAACAAGGTCAATTACTATTTCGCACTATCTTAATAATATTGATTATTAGTATTCTGCTAAGCATTTACATTTCATACAAAATAACCCAAAGCATAAGGAGACCAATCAAAAAAATGAATGCTGTTTCCGAAGCCATTCAGCAAGGTGATTTAAACATTAGAAATGAAATTTCGTCCAATGATGAATTAAATTCTCTTGCTATGGGTATTAATAACATGACTGATGCTCTTAAGGTGCAAATGAATATTCAAAATGGCATCTCCTCCATAAGTAATTCTTTAATAGGCAATACCGACATGCAAAATTTTGCCAACAAACTTCTGAAATGTATTCTGGATGTAACTAAATCGAACAGTGCTAATTTTTACCTTCTTAACGAAGATGAAAAACGTTATAAAAGTATTGCATCGATAGGTGCAAATAAAAATGCACTGCAAACTTTCTCTATGAGAAATCCTCCTGGAGAATTCGGTTTATCTATTAGTAAGAAAAAAATGCAGATAATTAGTGGCTTACAAAACCATCCTGGATTTGAATTTACAACCAGTGTAGGAGAATATGCCCCGGCAGAAATCCTAAGCTTCCCAATTATCGAAGAAAAAAAGGTGAAAGCAATTATTTCTCTTAGTAATCTGGAAAAATACGACTCTGAAAGCATAGATGTATTAAACATATCAAGCCTTAGTATTAATATTGCATTTGAAAATTTAATTTCTGCCATAAAGACCAAATTATTAGCCGACAATTTAACCACTACAAACCAGACACTTGAAGCTCAATCGGAAGAACTAAAAGAGCAAACAAATGAATTACAGGAACAATCGCTTGAAATGCAAAATCAGGCAACTGAACTAAATGAACAAAATAAAAGCTTAGAAGCTAAAACATTTGAAGTGGAACAGGCTAATCGTCTTAAAAGTGAATTTCTTTCGAACATGAGCCATGAATTACGCACCCCATTAAACTCGATAATGGCGCTTTCCAGGACCTTAATCATGCAAGCAAAAAACAAACTCAACGAAGAGGAAAATTCATATCTTGAGATTGTTGAAAGAAATGGGACAAATCTATTACAGCTTATCAATGACATTCTTGACTTATCTAAAATAGAATCGGGAAAAATGGACATCTATCCACGTCAAATTCAGCTCAATCCAATCCTTAAACTTCTTCAAGAAAACATACAACTTATTGCAAAACAAAAGGGCATAGAGTTAGAAATTAAGTGTTCCGACACCCTACCCGATTTTGACTCAGATGAAGTACGTTTAAGTCAAATTCTAACCAATTTAATTAGTAATGCCGTAAAATTCACCGAAAAAGGAAAAGTTATTGTTTCGGCTTTTCAAGATAAAGAACAAATAAAAATTGAAGTTAAAGATACTGGCATTGGAATACCTAAAAAAAATCTTGAAACTATTTTTGATGAGTTCAGACAAATAGACGGAAGTTCTTCGCGTCAGTATGAAGGTACCGGACTAGGACTGGCTATTGTTAACAAATTAGCCAAAATTCTTGGAGGTGAAATTAATGTAAGAAGTCAAATAGACAAAGGCTCTTGTTTTACACTTACGTTTCCAATCATCTGGCATTTAGAAAAAGAAGCTTCTCCATTCATTCTGTGTTCTGTTCCTTCTACCGAAAACAGCAAATCATTTACAAATGAAAATTTAAACGATTCGGAAACAAGGATACAATCTCCTTTCTCCAACGAAAATAAGCCCATACAATCACAAACTAAACCCCATAAAGATACCCGGATTTTAATAATTGAAGACAATGAAGCAGCCATAATTCAAATGAAACAGGTTCTTGAATTAGAAGGCTACATAATAGATGTTGCTAATGGTGGCAGAGAAGCCCTTCAATTTGTAGAACACACCATTCCAGATGGTATTATTCTTGATTTAATGATGCCTGAAATAGATGGATTCGAAGTATTGGAACGAATTAGAAGTAAAGAAAATACAGCAAATATACCTGTCGTTATCTTAACTGCTAAAGATCTCACCAGAGAAGACTTAAACCGATTGAGTGCAAATAATGTACAACAATTAATACAAAAGGGAGACATTAATATAAAAGCCTTACTCTACAAAATTAATAACATGTTTGGTAAGAGAAAATCAACAGAAAAAGCCAGAGATACAATTCCATTGAAAACAATTTCTAAAATTAAACTGGAAAAAGACAAAAAAGGAACAGTGTTAATCGTTGAAGACAACCCAGATAATATGGTGACAATAAAAGCTATTCTGGGAGATAAATATGAAATTTATGAAGCTGTTGATGGTGAAAAAGGTCTTGAAATGATCAATCTTGTACATCCCAATTTAATATTACTTGACATGGCCTTGCCAAAAATAGATGGTCTTGAAGTGCTTAAAAGGATTAAAGCGGACATAAAAACTCAACACATTCCAGTTATTGCTCTTACAGCAAAAGCTATGATAGAAGACAAAGAAGAAATTCTACAAGCAGGTTGTGATGCCTATGTAACCAAGCCTGTTGGGCATTTGGAGATTCTGACTAAAATTGAAAACTTCTTTATTTAATTCCATGAGAAAAATTCTAGCAATTGATGACAATTTCGATAATTTAATCGTTTATCGAGCCATTCTTAAAAGACACTATCCTACTTGCACAATTATAACCTGTCAGTCAGGTTCAGAAGGAATCGAAACAGCAATACAAGAACAGCCTGACACTATTCTTTTAGACATTATTATGCCTGGAATGGATGGTTTTGAAACTTGTGAGAAATTAAAAGAGGAAGCAAAAACAAAGCACATTCCTATTATTCTAATTACCGCCATGCATGGCGATAAAAAGAGCAGAATTAAAGGATTGGAAATAGGAGCCGATGCGTTTCTTTCAAAACCAATTGAAGAAGAAGAATTAATTGCTCAATTGAATGTTATGCTCCGTATTAAAGATGCAGAGGATAAATTAAGAGAAGAAAACAAGGAGCTTAGCGCTGACATTGAAAATAAAATAAACGAATTGGAAGAAAGTAAACGTAAAATGGAAACGTTACTCGATAATCTTCCTGGCTTTGTGTATAATCGTACAAACGACCGTGATTGGAAAATGGAGTACATAAGTGAAGGTTGCAAAGAAATTACCGGTTATTCTTCTAATAACTTCATCAAGCAAAAGAAAATTAATTTCAATCAAATTATTCTTCCTGAATATCGAGATTTTTTGTGGAATAAATGGCAGGAAGTATTAGGTCGAAAAGGTGTATTTGTAGAAGAGTACCCAATAAGAAATAAAAATGGTGAAATTCGTTGGATTTGGGAACATGGTTGTGGTGTTTTTGATGGAGATCACCTGATATCATTAGAGGGTTTTATAACTGATATTACCAAACAAAAAAACGCCGAGAATTTACGGAAAGTAAGTGAAGAAAAATTTCAAAAAATCTTTGAAGAAGCTCCTCTTGGTATTGCTTTGGGAAATTCTGATAACGGTATGTTTTTTGAGATGAACACCAAATATTGTGAAATTGCAGGTTATTCATCAAAGCAATTAGCCAAAATGAATTGGCAATCAATAACACATCCTGATGATATACAGACAGATTTGAATCAAATGAAATTGCTCAATTCTGGAAAGATTACAGATTTCTCAATGGAAAAAAGGTTTATACAACCTAACGGATCCTACAGGTGGGTTACTCTAACAGTAGCAAAAGTTAATTTTGAAACAGAAGGAAAACCATGTCATTTGGCCATGATCGAAGACATCACTCAAAGAAAAAATCTCACTGAAGATTTAATCATAGCTAAAGAAGATGCTGAAAAAAGTGACCGAATTAAATCGGCTTTTTTAGCAAGCATGTCCCACGAATTGAGAACTCCGTTAAATGCCGTTATCGGATTTTCAGAACTTATCAATAAAGATTCAAACACAAAAGACATTCTCAATTTTACCACAATAATAAACAAGAGTGGTAATAATTTATTAGCTCTTATCGATGATCTTTTTGATATATCACTAATAGAAACAGGAGATGTGAGAATTGAGCATGAACTATTTTCAATTCAGTCGATGTTAGATGAAGTGCTCTCCATTATTACCAGTGAACAAATAATTCTTGAAAAAAAAGAGATCAATCTCAAGAAGAACATCAAGCTTAAGAAACTTACATCTATCTTAATTTCAGATCAGAATAGAATTAAGCAGATTTTACTTAACCTCTTAAAAAATGCACTAAAATTTACTAATTCAGGAACTATTGAATTTGGTTGCCAAGAAGTTATTCAAAATCAAATTCCTATGATAAAATTTTATGTCATTGACTCAGGAATTGGAATCGCTTTAGATAAACAGGAATTAATTTTCGAAGTATTTAGACAAGTAGATGAATCGCAAACCAGAATATATGGTGGAACCGGTCTTGGATTAACAATATGTAAACGTTTAATCAATTTATTGGGTGGTGAAATTTGGGTTGAATCAGAAGAAGGTAAAGGCGCCTCCTTTTATTTCACCATTCCTGTAAATAAGGAAAATACAAAACAAAATAATACAGATGTAATCATTCAACCAAAACTTAGTTTGAAAGAAAAAACAATACTCATTATCGAAGATGATATTTCATGCTATTTATATATATTGGAAATACTTAGTAAAGAAGGTGTTAATTGCCTTCGAGCAAAAAATGGACAAGAAGCTGTAGATTATTGCAAAACGAATAAAAAAATTGATTTACTATTAATGGACATCAACATGCCAATAATGAACGGATATGAAGCGACAAAACAAATAAAACAAATAAAACCAGAACTTCCCATTATTGCACAAACTGCATATGCTATGTCCGGAGATCAGGAAAAAATATTATCAACTGGATTTGACCTGTATATTTCCAAACCAATTAGAAAACAAGAATTAATAAAAGCAATATATAAATGTTTCGAAAAAAACATCAAGTTAACATCAGCTCACCAATGAAAAAACAAATTTTAGCAATCCTATTCATCTCCTTCTCTCTATTCACGAACATCGCATTAAAGAATATGAAACGTCCATGATTAAATAATTATTAACTCACATACGAACATGATTATTTAATTCATGCTAAGTTCCAGCTGACAACTAAAAAAAATTATAACCGGATGAAAAGATTCTCAATAAAAAAGTAACTTCTCACAATAAAGGCTATTTAGTCGAGTAGCCTCTGTTATACCAAATGAACTTTAGTTTTGGCTATAAAACTAAATGGTATAATGCTGATGTATGTTGAGTTGGAGCGTAGATGAGCTTGCGAATTTATGATTCAAACGAAACAACAATCGGTATTACTTATACATAACAGACTAAAAACACATCTAATATTTACTTTGAAAAAAGGCTTAGTAAAATGGGAATCTCATTATGAATTTTCCCTTTATTGTTCAAACCAATAGTCCGTTAAATTTTAGTAATTAATAACTAGCTTAATTTACAAGGCGCTTACCTTCAGTGTTTTACATGACACAAATACACCCGAACAACACCCTAAAAACCAAATACTTACAAAAGTAAAATGAACTATTATTAAAACCATACCTCCTACATTTCAACCTACCCCATAATAAATAAGTATCAGTTTTCTCCATTTCGATTCCAGTCCCTCAATTTCAAATCAATTTTATTTATATCTATTACAAATAAGCATTTCTTATAAAATTAGATCAACATCCTAAAAGGCAGAAAAACAGACCACCTTAGTGT
>JAESUW010000080.1 GCA_016760525.1 Labilibaculum sp. | reverse complement strand
GTGTGTGGTACGATGTTGGTAATGTAGATGGTATATTCATAAATAATTGGGTTGAAGGAGTTGGATTTCCTAACAATAGCTTCCAACCGAATAGTGTTTGGCCTTCGCGCAATGCATTCTTCTTTGAAATATCAAAGGGTGCCATTTGTGCAGGTAATGTGTTTAATAATTGTGATCATGGTATACTGATCCTGAACAGTAATAATGTAAAAGTGTATCAGAATACCTTTGTAAATAGCTTGGTTTGTTTTGGTAGAAATGAGCGAAGTGCTCAGGGAGATCATTTTGGTTGGCATCCGAGTACTGGTCCGGATGTTGATGAACGTACCGGACATGAGTTCGTGAATAATCTGATGGTGAAAGATGAAAAATACAAGGGACCACTTTTGTTTATCTGGCAACCTGATGTTTTATGCGGAGAACTTAATGAACCAGCTCTTAAATATTTAGATCACAATGCCTATGTGAGTAAAAAAGATGACAAGCTTGATATATGGTTGAGCGATACTAAAAATGCCGAATGTCAGGTAAATTATAATAATCCTGAGGCTTTTCATAAGCTGCGTCCTGAATATGCAAAAAGTAGTATTGGTTTAGCTCATTATAAAGGATCATTATTTAAAAGTCTTAATTCTGGCAATTATGAGTTATTATCTGATTTCCAGGGAAAAAGTGCCGCAACATCATTACCTAAAGAAGTGTATGAGTTATTGCAAAGTCCTGTAAATCCCAAATTGCCATTTATTGGAGCATATCCCTTTGTAAAATAGTCTGGAATATAAATTTTCATCGAATAAATATATAGATGACAAAGAGATACTAAAGTTATTGTAAATTGAATAATTGGTACAGAATTATAAAAGAATTCACTCATACTTAGATTGTCTTAAACCTGTAAGTTTTGGTATTAATAAATTGTGTGAAAATTTATCCTTTAGCTCTTTTATTAGTCAAAAACCTCATACTTGCGTTAAATTATCTTTAAATAGAACCTCTGTTCGCATTAAATTTATCTTATTCTGAGTCTTTTTTCTTCGATGAAAATTTCTGAAAATAAATTTTAACAGCTTCTAAATATCTTAAAATTAGCTTCTCTTTTTGTCTTTTTTTTTAGGAATTCCAAATCCATTAAGTACCTCGTGAACTTGTATTGAATGTATCTGTTGAAAGATAAAACCCAAATATTGAAACTAATTTTAGGTGGCTTAAAAATCGTTAAATACAAGCAGTTAAATCACTAATGTAACCTAAGTGAAATAAAATGTAACGAATACGAAAACGATGTAACAAGCAAACAATTATTGGTAATCTGTTGGCATGTCTGTTTATTTCAATAGATGTATTTTTATTAGGTAAAATTTAATTGATTCACACATAATCAATAATACCTATTATATATAGAACCTCTGTTTTTAATAATTTAAACAGCTAGTAATGTAAATACTACAAATTTAAAAATCTATGAGAAAATGCTATGTTCTAACAAAAAAAAGACTGCTTCTATTGCTCCTTTTAATCGCTGTGCCTTTAATCACATTGGCTCAGACGATAAGAGTAACGGGTAAAATAACTGATTCAGGAGGAGAATCTTTGCCTGGTGTTAATATTGTTATTTTGGGCACTACCCAAGGTACTATTACTGATATTGATGGTGTCTATAGTATGGATGTACCCTCTGATGCCAGACTTACGTTTAACTTTATTGGTTTCAATTCTCAAACGATTGAAGTAAATAACCAAAGCACCATTAATGTGGTAATGACTGATGATGTACAAGCCCTTGATGAAGTGGTTGTTGTTGGCTACGGTCAAATGAAACGAAGCGATCTGACAGGTGCCGTTGTGTCTATCAGTTCCGATGCTATAACTAAATCAGTAGCTACTTCTATTGATCAGGTATTACAAGGCCGGGCGGCTGGGGTACAGGTTCAGCAAAATTCAGGTATGCCTGGTGCCAGTACTTCGATTCGAATTCGAGGAATCAGCTCTTTGAGTGCTTCCAGTGAACCAATCTATGTAATTGATGGTGTGATTATTTCTGGTGGGGCAACCAGTTCAGATAATACAAACACCAATGCTTTAGCTTCTATCAATCCTGCAGATATTGTTTCGATGGATATTTTGAAAGATGCTTCTGCTACTGCTATTTATGGATCCAGGGGGTCTAATGGTGTTATTATTATCACTACCAAAAAAGGGCAGAAAGGAGAAGCTGTCATTAATTATAATGGTTATATCGGTTGGCAGCAAATACCCACTAAATTGGATGTGTTGAATTTGCAGCAGTATGCTACCCATCGGAATACTCTAGCTGATCTGGGATTAATAAACTATGATAGTAATTTTGTTCGCCCCGACTTATTAGGAGAAGGAACCGATTGGCAGGATGAGTTGTTTAAAATAGCTGTAATGCAGAATCATAACCTTTCTATTTCAGGAGGAAACGAAAAGAGTACTTATAGTTTAAGTGCAGGTTATTCCGATCAGGATGGTATTGCAGAAGGTTCTGGGTTTGAAAGAATGAATCTGTCCGGAAGTTTCGATTCACAGGTGAAAAGTTACCTGAAAGCAGGTGTGAATTTTGCATTTTCAAATACCAAGCAGGATTTGACTGTTTCCGATCAGTCGTTGGTTATTACGGCAATCAGGACAACACCGAATGTGCCGGTTCGTAATCCCGATGGCTCTTTTGCTGCATCAGACCAACAGTTTATGCCGACCAATCCAATGGCATTGGCAACATTGATTGATAACCGAAAGGAATCAGCTGGTATCCGGGCAAATACTTACATGGAATTCACTCCAGATAGAGTACAAGGCTTATCGTTCCGTACAGCACTGTCGTTCGATTATAATTTTACGAATACTTATCGTTTTCAGCCAACCTATTATTTGTCAGAAACACAATTTCGGGATGATAATGAAGGAGCTTATTCCAAACGATACAGTAAGTTCTGGAGTTGGAGGAATATCCTGACTTATGACCGTACTTTTGAGATGCATAAAGTAACTGCGATGTTGGGGCATGAAATGCAAAAATCATCATGGGAATACCTGTCTGGCAGTCGTACCGGATATCCTACCAACGGGGCTACTGATTTAGGATTGGGTGATGTTACTACAGCAGCTAACGATGGATATACCGGCTCCAATGCGCTTCTTTCCGGTTTTGGACGGATTTTCTATTCTTATGCAGACAAATATTTACTGACTACAACTTTAAGGTACGACGAATCATCTAAATTTGCCAAGGGAAACCGTGGAGGCTGGTTTCCTTCAGCAGCTTTGGCTTGGAAAGTATCCAACGAAGATTTCTTAAAAGACAATTCTGTGATTAATAACCTGAAACTTCGTTTAGGATGGGGTTTGGTAGGAAATCAAAATATTCCTGACTATGCATGGCTTGCTGCTTATACCACATCGACAACCAATTGGGGGACAGGGCTGATTGCCTCCAATACGCCTAATGAAGATTTAACGTGGGAGTCAACCAGTTCAAGTAATATCGGTTTCAATTTAAATTTGTTTGGGAACCGGATTGAATTGATTACTGATGTTTACTATAAAAAAACCAAAAACCTGTTGCTTCAGGCATCGCTTCCTGCTTTTGTGGGAACCTCGGGGCAAGGATCAAGTAGTCGTCCATGGGTAAACTTAGGTTCGTTGGAAAATAAAGGAATTGAGTTTACTTTGAATACAGTGAATGTAGATAAGGGGAAATTTTTATGGCGCAGTAATTTTGTGTTTACCCTGAATCGGAATAAAGTGTTGTCAATTAATACGCAGACAGGAGAAGATACTCGTTCGATAGATAATTCGAGCTGGGGTTCTACCGGTTCTACCATTATTAATCGCAGCATTGTGGGAGAGCCTATCGGACAGTTCTATGGTTATCAGGTAATCGGACGTTTCGAAAAAGCAACTGATTTTTATTACAAAGATGAAAGTGGAAATGTAAAATCTGTTCCTGTGTTGAATGGCCTGTCTATTGATGAGCAAAATGGGGTGTGGATTGGTGATTATATCTACAAAGACCAAAACCATGATGACGTGATTGATGAGAAAGACCGTGCATTTATTGGTAATCCAGAACCTAAATTTACTTTTGGGATAGGAAATACTTTTATATACGGAAATTTTGATCTGACTGTTTTTTTAACCGGTTCTTATGGTAATGATGTGATAAATTATGCTCGTCGCTACATGGAAAACCCTCGCCGGAATATTTCCAACCTGTTTGAATCTGCCATAGGATATGCACAAACCGGACTGATTGATTCGGATGGACCGAACGATTACCGAAACGTACAAATCGTGGGTGGCGATCCAAAAATGAGCCGTTTGCCACAATCAACTGCCACTTCTGATTATGACTTTGCTTTCAGCGATCGATTTGTAGAAGACGGTTCTTATCTCAGAATACAGAATATCTCATTGGGATACACTTTCCCGAAAAAATGGACAAGCAGGGCTGGTATTTCCAATCTGAAGATTTACGGGAATCTTCAAAATGTATATACGTTTACCAAATATAGTGGATTCGATCCGGAGGTAGGCATATCCTATAGCGGAGGAAACCAGTTGAATGGCGTGGATAACGGACGATATCCTTCTCCACGGATTTACACTGTAGGTATCAATGTTTCTTTCTAACTTTTTAATTTGATAAGTATGAAAACAAAAAAAATAATTATCCCGTTAATCATTGCATTGGTTCTTTTATTTAATTCCTGCGATGATTTTCTTGATATTCAACCTAATAACCTAATAACAGGAAGTAGTTTGACGGAAGATAATCTTCCTGCGCTCACCTCGCCTCTTTATAACAAAGTATGGTTTGACTTTAGTGACAAGTTCTATTTTGGTTTAGGCGATGGCATGGCCTATAACCTGTCGGCTCCTTATTCCGATTATGTTTATCCTTTTGCCGATCTGTCGGTAAATGGGCTGACTGGACCCTTGGTTAGCGCATGGGCCTCGTTATACGTGGTAGTTCAACAATCCAATAATGTGATTAAGAGTATTAATGAAAGTTCTGCCAGCGAAGATACGAAGCAACAATATATTGCAGAGGCTCGTTTTATGCGCGGTATTGCTTATTGGTATCTGACTTCGCTGTGGGGCAATGCTATTATTTCCGAAGACCCTACACCACTAACCACTAACCCGGTGGTTAATTCCAATTTGCAGAAAGATGTTTTTGAATTTGCCATTCGTGACATGGAATTTGCTACTAAATATTTACCCGAAACGGTTGGGGAATCAGGCAGGGTTAATCGTTATAGCGCTTTTGGAATGCTTTCCCGATTTTATCTGGTGTATTCGGGTTTTGCAGCTTCCAATTTCGGAGAAAACCCGAATGTGGGTACTCGCAATCAGGAGTATTTGAATTTAGCCAAAAAAGCGGCCGAAAAGGTAATAAATCTCAGCTCGTTTGAGTTAATGGATAATTATGCTGATCTGTTTATGATTGAAAATAACAACAATGCTGAGTCAATGTTTGCTTTCCAGTGGATTCCGGGACTGAACAGTACTACTGGATATGGCGTAATTAATACGCATCAGGCTTATTTTGCATTTAGTTCTGCAATTACTGGTGACGATGCTGCTTGGGGCGGAGCGACAACATGCCCTTACGACATGATTAAGGAATATGAAACAAACGATACCATCCGTCGCAAGGCAACTTGGATGGGGTATGGAGACCATTATTCAGAAATCGATAAAGCGAACGGGGGACTTACTTACGAAGAGAATGTTTCGGGAACCAGTTCCACAACACTTCATGTAAAGAAAGGGGTAGTAGGCTCTAGCAAAGATAATTCAGCCATCGGGCGTATGAATTCTGCTTTGAACAATTACATGCAGCGTTTAGCTGAAGTCTATTTGAATTATGCAGAAGCAATTTTGGGCAATGATGCAAGTACTGCCGATGCTATGGCTTTGACATATTTCAATAAAGTTCGTACCCGTGCCGGTTTGCCCGCTAAAACAAGCATTTCATGGGAAGATATTCGTCATGAGCGCCGTGTGGAATTTTGTATGGAAGGTCAGTATTGGTATGATTTATTAAGTCGCTCCTATTACAAACAGCAGGAAGTGGTTAATTATATTAATGGCCAGGATCGGGGAACTATTCCAGCTTTTCTGTTTAGTGCTCCCAACAACCTTAGTATTGATGAAGAAGAAGATCCGGGAACCCGTCCGGTAGGAACGGCAAGTGCATCTACATTTCTGTTGCCTTATCCTGAATCTGAATTGATTCAAAATCCGAAATTAGGTGATGAGCCTGTCCCTTATGTTTTTACAGAAGATAAAATAACTGACTTGTTTGAATAACCTTAAAGAGAATATCCAATGAAAAATAGAAATTATAAAGGTTTTTGGGCCTTATTCCTGGGATTGTTTGTTTTCGCATTACTATTTAATTCTTGTGAAGATGACGATGAAGGCAGCAGTGCGCCCATGACGATCACAAAAGTTTACCTGGAAGATGCTCAGTCTTCTGTTCCTGACAGGGAAGTTACATTTGCCCGTCTCGGGCAGACTTTACGCCTCGAAGGTTCTGGTTTTATAGGTATGGAGAAAGTATATATTAATGGTTACGAAAACTATTTTAATCCGGTATATGTAACAGATAATTCGATGCTGGTAAGTATCTCCGTGGATGTGCCTACCATTGATGCACCAGAAGAAGTACGTAACAGCATTCGTTTGGGAAAAGGTGAAAGTAATATTTTCACATATTCTTTTGAGATCAGAGCTTCGGCTCCAAGTATTACCAATATTTCCCATACTATGCCACAAGCCGGAGATAGTATCACGATTTATGGGGTCGGTTTGCAGGGTATTACCAGTGTAAGTTTCCCTGGCGATATTGTGGTAACCGAAGGTATCGTTTCCGATAATATAGAAGGTGAATTTTGTAAAGTTATTGTGCCTGAAGGTATATCGGACGACGGCGGTTCTCTTTTGGTGGTAGGAGCCAATGGTGGCGCATATTCTCCAGCTTACTTCAATTTCAAAAAAGGATTGTATCATAATTTCGACGATGTAGATAATTATGCATGGGCTTCCGGAATTGATAATGACGATACGCCTTTGACCGATGTTATTCCTGCTAATGGAGATGGGCCTAAATCACAGGGTGGTTATCACTCTTTTAATGTGGCTGGAGACACAATTGCCACCAATGCCGATCGCCGTTACTGGACGAACAGTGAAAGTTGGCCTTCTGCCCTTTTGGATGTAATTCCAGGAAGTACCGCAGCTGCAGATTGTGGTGTACAAATGGATATCTATGTAGAAGGTGAATGGACTTCAGGAGTTATTCGCATGATAATGGCTGATGGTTCAGGAACAGACAGATATAGTATGATTTATCGTCCTTGGTACGAAAATGACGCTGTGGTACCCTTCGAAAATCCGGGATACTGGTTTACCGTAACATTTCCTTTTAGCGATAGTGAAGACTATGAAGGAGGAACTTTTAGCGATGTGCTTGCCTCTATGGTTGCTGCAAGTTATAAACAATCAGGACCGTGGTTCCATAATATCGGCTTACCATCCGATACTGAAGGTGAACCTGATATTGTAGAATCAACAGCTACTGATGTAAAAATATATTTTGATAATCTTCGTGTGGTACCGCTGAATGCACCAACATACAGCGATTTCCCGGATGATGAAGAATAACAATATAAATATGTATCATTATGAAATTAAATAGAAAAAAACCAATATTACTTTTCTTCGTTTTTTGTTCACTGATTATCAGTTTGAATTCATGTGACGATGATAAGATGGAGTGGGGAAAAGACCCTTCTTACGGAGAAGTTACTATTGCTGAACTCCCTTTGGCTTTAGCCGAAAAAATTTCCCGTTATGATGCTTTGAATACCTACACCGATTTTATCCTTGGCGCAGGTATTGACCGTACTTTGTACATGGAAGATGAAACTTTCAGAAATATTGTAAATGAAAATTTTGACGACATTACCTTTGGTAATTCGATGAAACACAGGTTTATAACCGATGCCAATGGGGGTATAACTACTTCGAATGTTGATGCCTTTATTGTGACAGCAAAAGAGGCCGGTTTGAGTATTTACGGGCACACCTTGGTATGGCACTCAAATCAGAATTCCAGTTACTTGAATGGTCTGATAGCCCCTGAAGTTATTCCTTCAGCCGGGGAAAGTCAGTTAGATATAAGTGCCTTGTTAGATGGTAGTTTCGATGGCTGGAGTAGAAATAATTCGGGAGGAATAACAATTGTAGAGGGAGCTGGATTAAACGATGGCTCTGCTGTTCGCTTCGAAGTTACTACTGCCGGGAATGAATGGGATACTCAGCTTACAAGTCCGGAACTTCCTGTAGTGGAAGGACATGCTTATGAAGTTTCATTTTGGATAAAATCAGAAGATAACGGACAGGCCAGAATGTCTTTTTCAGGAATGAATGATAATTACCCGAAGATAGACGAAGAAGCATTGTTCAGTACAAACGCAGCATGGACACAGATTAAATATAATACAAATAATAGTGGTGATCCTCTTAGTACTAGTGCTGACGTTATAAAAATTGCTTTTGACATGGGGAAAATATCCGGTGTTTACTTTGTTGATATTAATTCCCTAAGTGTGGTTGATCTGGATGCTGAACCAACTTACCTGAACCTGATTTCAAATGGAGATTTTGAAAGTGGTAGTCTCGATGGCTGGTCAGCATATAACGGAAATACTCCTGTATACGTAACCGGTAGTGATGCCTACGAGGGCGGAGGTGCAATGCAAGTTATTAATGACGCGGATGGTAATGAATGGGACACACAAATCCATTCCGACTTTACCGCTAATCTGACTGCGGATCAGACTTACACTATTTCGTTTATGATACGCTCAGAAGCTGTTGGTTCTATGCGTTGTTCAACGACTGGTAATGCTCAGTATCAGGGTGATCAGGCAACTACAACAACCTGGTCTTTGGTTGAATGGGAAATAACAGGCACAGGAGAAGAAGAAGGTTTGAATTTTGATATGGGTAAAATAGCCGGAACTTATTACATCGATAATGTTATCGTTACTTCAGGCGAAGCCGCTCCAAGTTCCGGACCGGTAATAATTGAAAAAACGGATGAAGAAAAAGCTGAACTTATTGGCGGAGCCATGGAAAGTTTCATTACACAGATGGTTACTCATTTTAAAGGAGATGTTCATGCATGGGATGTAGTGAATGAAGCAATGAAAGAGGGTGGTTCTATTCGTGATGGTAATGTAACAGATGCTGCTGATGATCATTTTTACTGGGTAAAATACCTTGGTAAAGATTATGCTGTTACAGCATTCAAACTTGCCCGCCAGTTCGATGCTGATGCTAAACTATTTATTAACGATTACAACCTTGAATACAGTTTGGCAAAATGTGACGGACTGATTGAGTATGTTCAATATATCGAAAGTCAGGGTGCCACAGTAGATGGTATCGGAACACAGATGCATATATCTGAGACCAGTGACAAGGACAAAATTGCTCAAATGTTCGAGAAATTAGGTGCTACCGGTAAACTAATCAAAATTTCAGAACTGGATGTTAGGTTGGGAACTAATTCGCCAACAGCAGAACAACAGGCAAATCAGGCTGATATGTACCAATATGTGTTGGATATGTACATGCAGTATGTTCCCGATGCACAACGTTACGGGGTAACTGTTTGGGGTCTTTCTGACCATGAGAAAGAACATGAATATTGGTTACCTGACGAGTCTCCAAATATTTGGGATGCTAACTACGAGCGTAAACATGCTTACAAAGGTTTTGCCGATGGTTTGGCAGGTCGTGATGTGAGTGAAGACTTTACCGGGGAGTTGGAGTAGTAAAATTACAGAATAAGAAAAGTAAGTTTTGCACAAAGAAAGTTACAGACATAAAACCTCAATAATGCAACAATTGCATTATTGAGATATGCTCCTTGCTTTCTTTGTGTGAAACATCCTATTTAATTTCGATTATTAAATTTAAAGTGTTTTGAGTAAATATAAAATCTTTCTTTTTAGCATCATTTTAGGATTTAGTATTCTAAATGCTTGCACTTCTTCCCCAGAACTTCAGGTTACCAGTACTTCTGATTATGTAGCTTTCGATTCAGGAAACAAGGCAATGTCTATTGTTTCAGAAGATAAAGCAACACCAATTGTATTGAGTAACAACGAACATTCGGGAGTTATAAAAATGGCAAGTCTTTTTCAGAAAGATATTGAGATGGTGAGTGGCATTTTTCCAAAACTGGAAATTGGAAAATTACCACAAAGTGATCTGCTAATTGTTGTTGGAACCATAGGGCAAAGCCATTTGATTGATCAGCTCGTTGAGCAGGGAAAAATCGATATCCAGGATGTAAAAGGACGTTGGGAGAATTCATTAATACAAGTAGTTGACAATCCTTTTGAAGGAGTTGAAAAAGCATTGATTATTGCAGGTAGTGATAAAAGAGGTACAATTTACGGAATGTTTGATATCTCCCGTAAAATGGGTGTTTCACCCTGGTATTGGTGGGCAGATGTTCCTGTTCAAAAACACGATGCGATATTTGTTAAAAACGGTCGCTACAATTTGGGAGAACCAAAAGTAAAATATCGTGGTATCTTTTTAAACGATGAAGAACCGGCGTTAGGCCGTTGGGCTATGGAAAACTTTGGTGGTTTTAATCATCAGTTCTACGAAAAAGTATTTGAGTTAAGCTTACGCTTAAAAGCAAACTATTTATGGCCTGCCATGTGGTGGGCAAACTTTAATAGCGACGATCCCATGAATCCAAAATTAGCCGATGAATTGGGAATTGTAATGGGAACTACCCATCACGAACCTATGATGCGTTCTCATGCAGAGTGGAAACCATATGGCGGAGGTGAATGGAATTATGCAAGCAATAAAGGCCAACTTGATAAGTTTTGGAGCGAAGGAATTGAACGTATGGGCAATTACGAAAGTATTGTAACTCTAGCTATGCGCGGCGATGGCGATGTAGCCATGGGAGAAGGTACAAACATTGCATTGCTTGAAAATATTGTTGAAGAGCAAAGAAAAATAATTGCAAACGTAACAGGTAAGCCAACTGAAGAAACACCCCAATTATGGGCTTTATATAAAGAAGTACAGGAATACTATGAAAATGGCATGCAGGTGCCCGATGATGTAACCCTACTATTATGTGATGACAACTGGGGAAATGTGCGCCACTTACCTAAGATTGATGCTGAGCCTCGAAGCGGAGGCTATGGAATGTATTATCATTTCGATTTTGTAGGCGGGCCAAGAAGTTACAAGTGGCTAAATACAAGTCCTCTGCCACGTGTGTGGGAACAAATGAATCTTACTTATCAGCATGGAGTAGATCGTATTTGGCTTGTTAATGTAGGCGATTTGAAGCCAATGGAGCTGCCTGTTTCTTTTTTTCTTGATTATGCATGGAATCCGGAGGCCATTCAGGCCAATGATCTGGAACAATATACCATCAATTGGGCTGCAGAGCAATTTGGAGCAGAATATGCCGACGAAATTGCCTGGCTATTGCGGATGTACCCAAAATACAATGCACGTCGCAAACCTGAATCTTTGTATTCAGATACCTACAGTCTTACGAATTATCGCGAATTTGAAACCGTTGTAAACGATTATCAGGTATTGGTACAAAAAGCCGAAGCGATTTACGATGAAATAGCAGACAATCAAAAAGATGCATTTTATCAATTGGTTTACCAGCCAATACAAATATGCTCCAACCTTAACGAGCTTTACTATTACCATGCTAAAAATCTGCTATACGCCGAGCAGGGAAGGGCATCTACAAATAAGATGGCTAATAAGGTGAAAGAGTTGTTTAAAAAAGATGCAGAGATTACAGAGCATTTTCACACACAACTAGCCGATGGTAAATGGAACCATTTTATGGCACAGCCACATATTGGTTATGATTCCTGGCAACAGCCAGATAAAAATTACATGCCATCAGTAAAAGAGATTAAGATTCCGGAACAGGGCAAGCTTGGTGTAACCATTGAGGGGAACGAACTATGGTGGCCCAAAGAACAATCATTGGCCAAGTTGCCATCTTTCGATTCATTTAATAAGCAATCTTTCTATATCGAGCTATTTAATACCGGATCAAACCCTATTGATTATTCCATTTCGGCTAAAGCCGATTGGATTTTATTATCATCCGACAAGGGAAAACTTGAACAGGAGCAACGTATTGAAGTGAGTATTGACTGGACAAAAGTAGAGGTAGGAACACATACAGCTCGTGTAAAAGTAGAGTCAACAGTCGGAGAAACTGTAGAGCTTGAAATAATTGCCCGAAAATACAATCACGAAGAAGTGAAACCCAAAGGCTTTGTTGAACGCAACGGATATGTGAGCATGGAAGCACCCCATTTTACCAATGCGGTGAATACAGGTGAAATTACCTGGCAAAGCATTTCTGATATGGGTAAAACGTTAGGTGCCGTTACGGCATTACCAGTAAGCAAAAGAGTAGAAATTCCTGCTGAAGGAACTCCTGTACTCGAATATGCATTCACTTTGCTTGAAAAACCAGAGAATGGTGAAGTAGAAATACAAACCTACTTATCGCCAACACTTAACTATTTTGGAGGAGACGGTTTACGTTTTGCCATTTCAATAGACGATGAGGCACCGCAAATTATCAATATGCATGAAGGAACAGAAGTTGCCGATTGGAAATATCCCGATTGGTGGAACAATGCAGTGTTGAATAGCATTATTGTAAAAAAATCAACGCACAAAGTGTCAGAGTCCGGTAATTACGTTTTAAAATACTGGTTGGTCGATCCGGCCATTGTACTTCAAAAACTGGTTATCAACAATGGAGGAGTTAAGCCCTCGTATCTTGGGGCACCTGAAAGCATCATTAAATAAAGATAAATAATTTGTAAATCGATATAACAATACATATGACAACATCCAATGGTAAAGTTTCAATAGTTGAAAAAATAGGTTACAGTTTAGGAGATCTGGCTGCCAACCTGATATTTCAAACTCTAATGACTTTTATAGCATTCTTTTATACGGATGTGTATAAAATACCGCCGGCTACCGCCTCGGCCATTATTTTTGCAGGAGGAATGATAGGAGCCTTTTTTAATCCGGTTATGGGGGTTATTGCAGACCGAACCAATACGCGTTGGGGAAAATTTCGCCCATGGATTTTATGGACAGCAGTTCCCTTTGGTGTAATGGCTATGCTAGCTTTTAGTACACCAGATTTTGGTCCGGGTGGTAAAGTTACTTATGCTTTAATTACTTATATTTTATTGGTAATTGTTTATTCTGCCAGCAACCTGCCTTATGCTGCTCTAAGTGGAGTTATAACTGGTGATATGGCTGAACGTAACAGTATTTCATCATATCGTTTTGTAGCCGTAATGGTTGCCCAGTTTATTGTACAGGCTCTACTTTTACCTTTGGTTTTAATTCTTGGCGATGGAGATAAAGCAAAAGGATTTGAAAGTACGATGGGTATTTTTGCTGTTGTTGGAGTTGTTTTTTTACTAATCACATTCATTACCACAAAAGAAAGAATCATACCTAAGCCTGATCAAAAATCTAGTATTAAAGAGGATCTAACAGACCTGTTTAAAAATAGACCATGGGTTGCAATGCTGGTTTTAACAATTTTCATTTTCATTACATTGGCTTTAAAAGGAGGTATGTATGTATACTATTTTGAAAACTATTTAAACGAACAAGCCTTAGCTGTATTTTTAAACGACATAGGTTTTAATGGATTTATTAATAGCTTAAATAATTTCTTTACCAATATGGGTTTTGTTGGTTTCCAGTGGCCGGAAGATGCTGCAACATCAGGTTTTAGCCTTTTTAATGGAGGGGGTATTATTTTTATGATGATTGGTATCGGCTTCTCCAAAAAGTTAGCTGATAAATTTGGTAAAAGAGATGTTTTTGGTATCAGCCTGTTTATCTCGGCTTTGTGCTTAATTTCATTCTTCTTTTATTCTCCACAAGCTATTGGGCCGGTATTCGCCAGTCAATTGGTTCATGGTTTCTTTTACGGAATATCTACTCCATTACTTTGGGCTATGATTGCCGATGTTGCCGATTATTCTGAATGGAAGAATGGACGTCGTGCCACAGCAATTATTTTTTCAGCCATGATTTTTGGTTTAAAAGCAGGTTTAAGTATTGGTGGAGCTTTGGTTGCTGGAATCTTAGCTTGGTATGGATACGATGAACAACTTGTAACACAAGCAACAGGTACAATTACTGGAATTAAATTATCGGTAAGTATTTTTCCTACAATTACATTTTTTGCTAGTGTAGCATGTCTTTTCTTTTATGATATAAATAAGAAAAAAGAGATTGAAATTGAAAAGGCATTAATCGAACGCAGACTTCAGGAATAGAATTTGCAAATAGAATATTTTTTTGATAAATACTTTTAGTTGAGGGAAGAACTTTTATTTTTGTTTAAATTCAACAAAAGAGATAGAATTACCAGAATATGAAAAAAAATAGAATACAGTACTCAATTGGAGTAATCGCATTAATTATTCTTAGTGGGTGCGCTAACAAAAAACAGGCAGCTTTAAGCCTTAAAGATGCGTTTGTAGACAAATATTATATCGGAACTGCCCTTAATGAATCTCAGATTTTAGGAAAAGATACTGTAGCAATAAGGGTAGTGAAGGAACAATTTAACGCTATTGTGGCCGAAAATTGTATGAAAAGTGAATCCATTCAGCCTGTCGAAGGAGAATTTGATTTCTCATTGGCCGATCAATTTGTAGAATTTGGTGAGCAAAATAACATGTTCATAACCGGGCATACATTGATTTGGCACTCACAGGCTCCAGTTTGGCTTTTTGTCGATAAGGAGGGGAATGATGTTTCACGCGATATATTGATCGAACGAATGAAAAGTCACATATCAACAGTTGTTGGACGTTATAAAGGACGTATTAAAGGCTGGGATGTAGTAAACGAAGCAATTCTTGATGACGGCTCATGGCGTAAGAGTAAATTTTATGAGATTATTGGCGAAGACTTTGTTAAGCTGGCATTTGAATTTGCACATGAGGCTGATCCTGAAGCAGAGTTGTATTATAACGATTATTCAATGGCTCATCCAGGCAAACGCATGGGAGTTGTAAACATGGTTAAGAAATTACAAGAGCAGGGTGTAAGTATTGATGGTATTGGTATGCAAGGTCATTGTACTATGGATTTTCCTTCTGTCGAAGAATTTGAAAATAGCTTGGTGGCTTTTTCAAATTTAGGAGTTAATGTGATGATTACCGAGTTGGATATTACAGTACTACCTTCACCACGAAAAGAGGTAGGAGCAGATATATCAGCAAGTTTTGAATACAAAAAAGAACTGAATCCTTATGCAGAGCAATTGCCCGATTCGGTAAAAATAGCCCTAAATAAGAGACACATGGAATTTTGGGGATTGTTTAACAAGTATCAAGACAAAATATCAAGAGTTACTCTGTGGGGAGTTAACGACAGTCAATCATGGCGTAACGGCTGGCCTGTGCCGGGTCGTACCGATTACCCCTTGTTGTTCGACCGGGAGTTCAATGCAAAGCCGGTAGTGAGCGAAATAATCGAAAAATATTCAGCTAAGAAATAATAAAAAAGAATAAAATGAAAGAGCCAAGATACCTGGTAGATCATCTTTATACAGCAGATCCTGCTGTACATGTATTTAATGGGAAATTATATATTTATCCTTCGCACGATATAGAATCAGGCATTCCTGAAAATGATAATGGGGATCATTTCGACATGCGCGATTATCATGTATTTTCGATGGACGATATTGACGGGGAAGTAACCGATCATGGAGTTGCTTTGGATGTTAAAGATGTGCCTTGGGCAGGTCGTCAGATGTGGGATACTGATGCTGCTCATAAGAATGGCAGGTATTACATGTATTTTCCACTTAAAGATAAAACCGACATTTTTCGCATTGGTGTTGCTGTGAGTGATAAGCCCGAAGGGCCTTTTATTCCGGAAGCACGCCCAATGGATGGTAGTTACAGTATTGATCCTTGTGTGTTTGATAACGAAGATGGTGACCAGTACATGTATTTTGGCGGACTTTGGGGCGGACAACTTCAGCGTTACCGGAACAATAAAGCCCAGGAGTGTGGAGTTGAACCTGCCGATAATGAAGCAGGATTGTGCCCTAAAGTTGCAAAACTATCAGATGATATGCTCGAGTTTGCCGAAGAACCAAAAGATTTGGTAATTCTTGATGAAAACGGAGAACCCTTGAAAGCGGGAGATCACGATCGTCGATTTTTTGAAGCTTCGTGGATGCACAAATACAATGGTAAATACTACTTTTCGTATTCAACAGGTAACACCCACCTGCTTTGTTACGCCATTGGAGATAATCCTTATGGACCATTTACTTATCAAGGCGTTATTTTAACACCTGTGGTTGGCTGGACTACGCACCATTGTATTGCAGAGTTTAAAGATAAATGGTACTTATTCCATCACGACTGCGTGCCTTCAGGAGGGAAAACATGGTTACGAAGCTTGAAAGTTGTAGAGTTAGAATACAATGAAGATGGTTCAATTAAAACTATTGATGGTATGGATAAA
>JAESUW010000166.1 GCA_016760525.1 Labilibaculum sp. | reverse complement strand
ATGGTATTACGTTTTTCCACCACACTCTGAATGTGTCCCAGTGACTTTAACAACGCACTTCGTTCTATAGTAAGCTAGTAACCAAATGTATGTTGTGATACCTGTATTGTAGAACAGGTTGTTGGGCATTTGAATAATAGCCTCCAACAAATCATTCTCGATGATGTAACGGCGAATGTTACTTTCTCCACCTCCTGCATCGCCCGTAAACAAACTGGAACCATTGTGAACCGAAGCAATGCGCGAACCACTCGGACTTTGCTCCAGAGTTTTCATTTTGTTCACCATTTCCATCAGGAACAAAAGTTGTCCGTCGGAAGAACGGGGTGTGGCATCTGCTTCTGCTGTGTTTCCCCAATAATCGTTTAAGGAAACCACAAAACGAGGATCGATTATGTCGTTGCCATCTTTAATGTACTTTTGCTCCGAAGCCCACGATTTCCCGTAAGGAGGATTCGAAAGCATGTAATTGAAAGTGGTTCCTGCAAATTCGTCGGTCGATAGGGTCGAACCATTTCTGATGAATTTAGGGTCATTGCCTTTAATCATCATATCGGACTTGCAAATGGCATAAGTTTCGTCGTTAATTTCCTTTCCGTAGAGGTAAACATCGCCTTTGGCTTTTATTTCGCCTTCTTCATCTTTTATGAAATTCTGTGCTTCGGTTAGCATTCCTCCCGATCCACAAGCGGGATCGTAAATGGTCATTACCGGTGGTAAATTATCTTTTACCGGGTTAAAAACAATGTGTGTCATCAGGTCGATCACTTCACGTGGGGTAAAGTGTTCTCCTGCTTCTTCGTTGTTTTCTTCGTTGAATTTACGAATCAATTCTTCGAACACATAACCCATTCCCAAATTGGTTAAAGCCGGCATTTTTCTTCCTTCCGGATCTTCTTTATCGAATGGCGTTAGGTTGATGTTTGGTGAGGTGAATTTCTCCAGAACATCCAAAAGTACATCTTTATCGGCCATGTGACTGATTTGACGCTTCAGTTCAAATTTCTTAATGATTTCCTTAACATTGGCTCCATAACCATCTAAATATTCTTCGAAATTGGCCAATAGAATTTGCTGGCTGTTGGTAGCTGTATCATGCAATTGCTGCATGGTCCATTTGCTGGTGTTGTAAAAGACGTAGCCAGAAGCTTCTTTCAGTCCTTTTTCATCGAATTCTGTCAACTCCAATTCTTTCTTCTGAAATTCTACTTCTTCCAATACGGCTTCTTTGGTCGATTCCAAAAGGGCATCCAATCGGCGCAATACGACCATTGGGAGAATTACATCGCGGTATTTACCACGTACGTATACATCGCGTAAGCAATCATCGGCAATACTCCAGATGAATGAGACTAATTTATTGTGTGAAGCTGTGTTCATGTATTATTTTATTGTTTATTCTTATTTGGAATTCGCAAGTTAGCAATAATGACTACAAAACAGGACTGTAAAAACGGTCAAGTTTATGGCAATGCCATAAGCGCAATAACGGCAATAAAAAAGAGCCCAGCATTGGGATCGACTCTTCATTCTATAAAGTTCATTTAAAATCATCTCATCGGGAAATTCACAAAATCTCGTTTTTTATATACATTAAGATTATGCTCTAAGCTATATTTTGTACTCTTATCGATTAAACAAAGAGCTGTTTTATCCGAACCTTTGAATTATTTTAAATAATTGGTGGTAAGCTGTGTTAGTAAGAGAAGTTTCACCGCACAAACAACAAGTACTGCTTCGAAGAGTTCTAAGAAATAATCTCTAGAAAAATAGCCGTAGCAAAATCGCTACAGTTATTTATACTCTTTGTAAAACAGTGTAGTATATTATTGAACTTTAATGCTTCCAGTCCTCCATTCCTTTTGAATATTGAATGAAAAACCTCTTAGGAGAAACATATTTGTTATAGGTACTTTTAGAGAAACTTTTTTCTCCACAAAATTCTTCATAATCCGTATCAAACATTTCCTCTTGAGGATAATTGGTTATTTCAGAAACATAAAATTTATTCTCCAAGTTTACTGGTTCAATAGAATTCCCTATTGTGTAAAGAAATCGATTCGAAAAAACCAAAGGACTATCCGAAAGATCATATGCTTTAGGAGCTATTTCTTTGCGTTTAGGAAAGCGCAATAAATCACAATCACGCAGTACTGTATTGTTGATTTTAAATTCTGAAAATAACTTGGAGCTTTTTACTGGAATACAAACCACTCTTTTTTCGACACTAGAAACAGAATAACCTGTTGAAACTGCGGAAGAACCCGATGATACCATTATATGTTGATTAATCTGAAACAAGCCTGGTGAGGTTTTAGAAACAGCAACTGTCTTTTTAGTGGCTACTCCCTGATTTGCAGACTTACTAAAAACTCTATTCTGAAAATAATCATGAGCTTCATTATTTATGATAAAAAAACTCTCACTCATATCAAGATATATATTCTCGTCTGTTTTGTTGTATATTCGAAATTCCATGTTGCCATATTCACCCCATAAATTATAGCTAACTCTACAGTTATCATCTTCGAATTTTAACAAATTACTATTCACGGCATCACCACTTACCGATTTCACATTGTAAACCTGATAAAAAACAGATGAACCACAACCGACACCTGACAAGGCTATAACAGCCATTAAAAATAGATTTTTAATTTTCATATTATTTCCAATTTTTATTAAAAAAAACAATATTAATTAAATTAAAAACAATACTAACCTGTCAAATCTGCCAAGTTTACATTTCTTTACAATCGCATTAATTCTAAAATCTTACAAATAATCAGTGAAAACAAATGAAGCAAACTATTATTTCCAAATCACAAAAGAAACATATAACCTAGGAATAAAACAGCAATTACAGGTAGTTTATCTCATCGGAAAATTCATAAAATATCGTTTTTTATAGACATTAAGATTATGTTCTAAGCTATATTTTGTACTCTCATCAATCAAAGAAAAATCAAAGTCAGTCGAAAACATTGAAATCAAATCCATCAGGAATTCCTTCTTGTCTTCCTGAGAAAGATTATTGCTATAACTGCCATAATATATGGGAAGTATGGTATTTACAAAGAGTAATACTTATTGAATTGACAGGATAGTTTTTATTCTATTTGTTATCAAGACAGTTATCATTAAATTCTGAATGTGCTAATGATGAAAATTTAGTCACATAAGGTTAGAGATACTTAGATTCATTCTTGAAATGAACCTCATATAATCTATTAAAAACAGTCGTTAACCGATCATCTAATCTTTGTGGAACTTCTGCATCCGTAATCAAGGGTACAATTGAAAAAGGATCTGAAAGTACGAGTATTGGGATCTACCTTCAAGGCGTTAGCTGTTTTAGGATTGGAAAAGGATTTACTTAAAGTTGCTCAAGACGATTTATTAGGAAGAAAATTGCAAAATGCTGGCATATTGACAAAACAAAGAGCTCAAAAAAAAAAGAATTAATGGAGCTCTGAAGATATTTGCTTTAAATCTTACATTTCATCTAAAGACAAGGAAATGTATTCAATAGTGTATTTGCTGAAATTCTTAATCAAGGAGGATGCCTTTTCTTGTAAAATATTCATCTTTATTTTAGCCTTATTCCTCTTCACTTCAGCAATAACCAAACGTTTCTCATATTCGTTAACTGCAACAATATCAATCTCATTTTTGTTTCCCTTTTCCCAATAAGTACCTATATCAGAGTATATTCCTTCTTGCATCATTTTGTCAGTAAAGTACTTTTCGAGTATGCGACCAGAATATACGTCGTAATCTCTATCAACTATAGTTTTTATATATTCAACATTGCCGATTTCAACTGCACTTCTGTGCTTATAAATAAACCGAAACCAAAAGTTTAAAAAATTATCTTTAATCTGATATTTGATTGATCGGCTATTGGGTTTAGAGAAAATTGGTTTTACCTTTTCTATCAGACCATAATCACTCTCTAATCGATTTAGAAAACCTCCAATATTTATCTCAAGAACAGACTCCATCTCAACTCTTGATGTTTTAGACGATGCTATTAATGAAAGTATGGAAAAATAATTACCGTAATCCTTACCAAACTCATCAATAAGCACATTCTTACCTTCATCAATAAAAAGAGAATTGTCAGAAAATACATTACTGATAATATCATGTCTTGTAAAAGAACCTTCCTCAACTAACATTTCAACATATTTGGCCACTCCACCTGTCACAAGATAGAATGCAAGTAAGTCCTCCTTAGTATATTCCGGATGAAAATCAGATAATATTTCTTTAAGAGTATTTATTTTAAAAGCTTTGAGATGAATTCTAGCTGTAGCTCTACCAAAAAGTGGCTCTTTTGAGTTTTCAAATATTTTAGACATCAGTGAATATACCGAACCACAGAGCAATAAATTTATAGATGATTGATTTTTTTTCGAATCCCAAATATTCTGCATTTCGCTATATATGGAAGAATTAATAGAACTAAACTCCTGAAATTCATCGACAATCAGAGTAAAGTGCTGTTTCGTAGATAAATCCATAAGGTAGCCAAATACATCTTTAAATGATTTGAGCTCTCCAAAAATATCAACTCCTAATTTATTCTTTATTTCACTTGTAAATTCCTCACACAAAAGCGATTCACTTTTTTTTGATACAAAAAAATAGAGGGTTGTGTAATCTTGTGTTGCCTTAACGAGCAAACTCGTCTTACCTATACGTCTTCGACCAAGCATAAAGGTCATTTGCGCACTACTTTTAGATTTCTTCTCAATCTTCTGAAGTTGAGCTATTTCATTTTCCCTATTATAAAATTTCATAGTGCTCTTTTAATTTATCGTAACAGCCATTACTGTAACCGCCGTTACGATAATGCAAATATTACATTTATAAATGAGAAAATCTAAATTTCAGAGAATATTTAATGCTATTACATCACAGTATGAGAAAAGTTGATTACTATTAAACATTGAATTATTACAACTTAAAATCTTATTTTCCGGGGTGCATCCCTTCATGTATTGAAAAAAATAAAAATATTTCCGAACACCTATTCGGGTACCGAAAACCCTATCGTACTCATTATAGGCACGTTAAGGCTGATTTCCGATTCCCGTAGCTCCACTAGACAATACTCAAATCAAATTCGCTCAAACTACACAGTTTGAGCGGATTTTTATATCTTCAAATTCCATTAAATCAAATTTGTGGACACCTATTAGATACCTATTTCCATTTTTCCACAATAAGTATCCATAGATATAAGTAAACTTTGAATATGAATTCAATAAACACTCTTGGTATTTTACTACACATCAAAAAAGACAAATTAAATAAAAATGGAACAGTCAAGCTAGACAGATGAAGGGTGCCAAAGAGGAAATCTAGGTACTAAACCAATTCTTGCTTACTTAAAAAAACAAAGCAAATAGAATCTATCAAAAATTCATAGACGAAGACAAACCTATAGATGCTAATATCATCAAACAGTTACCTTTAGGTGTAAAAAAATAAATCTTTGTTATCTATATTTAAAGAACACAATTAAAATTTGATATTAATGCTGAATACCCCAATTGTAATTAGGTTTACTCCCCATTTCTAATACCAGACTTCCTCCCTTAATTAAATCGTTATGGCTAAACCATGGCTTAGTTAATGTTTTCCCATTCAGCGTAGCTGATTGTATGTATTTATTATCAGCCGAAACATTAAGAGCCTCAACTTCAAAAGTTTTTCCGTTAGCTAAATGTACCTTCACTTTTTCAAACATTGGACTACCAATAGAATATACCGGAATACCTGGTGTAACCGGATAAAATCCCATTGATGAAAAGACAACAAAAGAAGACATTCCTCCCCCATCTTCATCTCCGGGAACACCCATTAAATCATTGCGAAACCATTCATGCAATAAAGTTCTAATTCGTTTCTGTGTTTTCCATGGTTTACCTGCATAATTGTACAAATACGGAATATGCAAAGACGGTTCATTAGCCATTGAAAACTGGCCTACATTCCCAGTATGATCAGGCAATTGGGCATAAAATTCATATTTCCCTGCCCCCAGTGGCTCCGAAAACATGGCATCCAAATCAGTAACAAAAGCTTCATTTCCACCCATCAAAGCAATCAAATCAGGAATATTATGCTGTACATCCCATCGATAAATCCAGCCATTATTTTCGCCATAATACCCTCTTGCTCCCATTCCTCCGGAAAATACATAATCAAAAGGTTCTATAAACTTACCTTTGCTGTCTTTGGGATGGAAAAATTTAGTTTTTGAATTGAATAAATTCCTATAATTGTAAGAACGTTTCAGAAAATGTTCAGAATCTTCAGTTTTCCCCAATTCTTTAGCAATTTGCGACAAACACCATTCATCATACGAAGTTCCTAAGGTAACAGCTACCGGTTGTCTGCGCTCAAAGGGATGAACCTCTGAGATGGTTTCCTTTTCACCTTCTCTCAAGGCTGGAATATAACCATGTTCTTTATAAAACTGATCAAGTTTACCTGCAGGTTTTCCCGACCAAGGAGCCAATGTTTTTTCGGTTATTCCTCCTTTGCAAGCTAAATAAGCTTCATTAAGATCAAAGTTTTTCAAGCCTTTCCGATAAGCATCCAGCACAGAAGCAACACCATGATTTGAATTCATTCGACGACTATCTCCTGTAATTTCAGGAAAAGTAGGCATCCAAAAATTATCCATTTGCTCAGCCATTAATACAAATGAATTTAAAATATCTTCTTCTTTTTTAGGATCAACTAAAACACGAAGTGGATGATGTGCCCGGTATGAATCCCAAATCCAATCATCGGTATAAAACGATCGACCTCCATCATCATGAACTGTTCCGTCGAAAGCACTGTAATAACGTCCATCCTCAGAAATACATACGGGTCGTTCATAACAACGATACAAAGAGGTGTAAAATACCGTTTTATCATTCTCTAAGCCTCCCGATATTTCAAGTTTACCTAACGCTTCATTCCATATTTCACGACCTTCTGTGTGCAAATCAGCTATTGTTTTACCCGTAAGCTCCCGCTTCATATTCTTATGAGCCTGTTCTGCATCAATAAAAGAAATACCATAACGAACACTCAATTTTTTTGTTCCTTGAGGATACTTCAATACTAAAGAAGCATTTTTTCCTTTTGCATTTGTTGCCTCAATCAAACGTCCGGATTTCAATGCTGATACCTGTTGCGGCAATTCTTCCGGTTCCAGATATAAATAGACCTTTGTATCATTCTCAATCAACTGGTAACCACTAATTGCTTTTCCATCCCAAGTCATTCCTCCTTGTTTCGAATTCAATATCAGGTAAACCGGTTCATCTTTCTCAAACTTAAGATCGTATGCTGCCGACTGATGCGACAAGCCAAAATCAACATCAATCTGCTGTTCATCAAGATAAACGTAATAAGAATATGGAGTTAGTTTCTCCAAATCATAACTATATTTTATTACAGGTTTAATGTCTTCAATATTTCCCTGAAAAGGACTTAGGTTGAAAGCAGAACTACCACGATGACTGGTAACCTCCATAGGTAAACCATTCAACAAATCTCCAGTATAGTCCCTACGTTCAGGATAAACACGAAGCAAGCTGTTAGGCAAATGAATTGTTGGAAATGTAGGCACCAGCAAATGACTGATATTTCCCATATAGGGATTCACTAAATCAACAGGATCAACGGCACTTGTACTCGTTGACTCATTTGAGGCAGTACATCCTGCAAGCAAAATGGCAATTGCCATAAACAGGCTTTTTCTTAAACTAAATTTCATTGTATATTACTTTTTAAGTTGATTATTCAAACGAATTATTTCTCCGGCCTTTGTTGTTCCATTATACTGGTATCTGCCATCGGAAACATGTATTGGATTCCCTTTTTTTGAAAGGATATTAACAAACGAGACCTGACCTTTTTCCCATTCCAAATCAATTACAAAACCGCCACGTGCACACAGTCCTTTTACTGATCCTTTGGGAAAAGCATCAGGCAACGACGGCAATAACTGAATGATATAACTTCCATCTTCATTACGTGATTGACTCTGAACAAGCATTTCGGCAATAGCAGCTGTTGCCCCAAAATTTCCATCAATCTGAAAAGGAGGATGATTATCAAACAAATTCGGTAATGTTTTTGAAGCCAACAATACAGAAAGCAATTTATAAGCATGGTTTCCATCTTGTAAGCGATTCCACATATTAATTTTCCAAGCTAAACCCCAGCCTGTACCCCCATCTCCGCGTGCTTCTAGAGTTTTACGAGCAGCTTCAGCCAACTCTGGTGTTCCAAGTGTGGTAATCTGATTTCCAGGGTGCAAACCAAACAAATGTGATGTATGACGATGATGTGGATCTACTTCCTTATAATCTTCAGCCCACTCCATAATACGACCGGTTTTCGGACTAATACGAATGGGTGGCAGTTGATCCAATGTTTTCTGACATTGAATTTTAAAATCCGGATCAACACCTAAAATATCACAGGCTTCAATACAATGAGTCAACAAATCATAAATAATTTCCATATCCATTGTTGCACCATAGGTAAACACAGTGGTCTTTCCATTCGGTAGAAAAAAAGAATTTTCGGGTGAATAAGAAGGATTAGTCACTAATTTACCAGGACAAGCTGTTCCTTCAGGAGCTTCAACCAGAAAGTCAATAATAAATTCAGCAGCGCCTTTCATCAGCGGATAAGCTCTTTTTTTCAGGAAAGACTGATCACCAGTATAAGAATAATGTTCCCAGGGATCTTGAGCCAACCAGGCTGCACCCATTGGCCAAATCCCCTGAGGTCCATCAGCCGGAGCAGTATACCCCCAGATATCAGTCAAATGATGAACAACCCATCCATCAGCTCCATACAATACTTTTGCTGTTTTTTCACCCGGACCAACCAGAGCATCAACTAAATCAAAAAGAGGCATGTGCAACTCTGATAAATTGGTGATTTCAGCCGGCCAATAGTTCATTTGAAAGTTGATGTTGGTATGATAATCAGCATTCCATGGTGGATTCATCTGCCAAGCCCAGAGTCCTTGCAAATTAGCAGGCATCGTTCCAGGACGCGAACTTGAAATCAATAAATAACGACCAAACTGAAAGAAAGTCTCCACCAAACCATTATCGGGCACACCATTTGCGTTAGCAAGTTCCAATCGTTTATCGGTTGGCAAAGCCAATATTTCGGCAGGTATTTTTCCCAGTTGAAGATCCACTCGTCCGAACAAACGTTGATGTTCTTTTATATGAGCTGCTCTAAGACTTTTATAACTTTTTGATTTTGCCTTTTTAATTGTATTGGAACAAACAACAAGTGGGTCAATTGATAAATCTAAGCCTCCTTTGCTTAAATTTTTCAAGCCGGCATAATTAGTTGCTCCACTTACAAAAAGTGTTACTTCCCTGGCATTAGTCACATGCAAAACCCCATTTTCAACTAAAACTTTCCCGCCTTCTGTCAATGCTTTTACCTGTGCAGCAAAACTCAATCCACGAGGCTTACCATCAACATCTTTTACAGGTAACCGACCCTGTAAGACAAGTGAGTTAGGATCATCGACAGCTGCTTTACAAACTGCATTCTGCTGGCGTTTCATCGTTAACGAAAAATTAATTGCTTTTTTTCCATCACTTGTAAAATGAACCACCAAAACATCATCAACAGGAGAGACAAATGCTTCCCTTAAATAATTAACACCATCAGCTCTAAAATGAGTTTGCGTAATCGCAGTTGATAAATCCAAACTACGAACATACTCTGTAACATTCATAAACGGAGTGTCAAACCAAAGTTCTCCTAACGACTGAAAAGGCTTTACTCCTCGGGGATGTCCCATCATATGCTTTTCAGCCAATTGTACCGCTTCGTTATTATTGCCTTCGAACAATAAACGCTGAACTTCAGGCAAGTATTCCAATGATGACGAATCGTTAGGATCTAGCGGATACCCATCCCACAGCGAACTTTCATTTAGCTGAATACGTTCATCAGCCACTCCACCAAAAACCATCGCGCCAAGCGTTCCGTTTCCTAAAGGCAAAGCTTCTTCCCACACTTTCGCAGGTTGTTGATACCACAGTAAATATTGCCCATCCGGTTTGGAGGCACCGCTTTCAATAGCAGCCCGATCAATCCAGTTGGCGGTAATTACACCTCCTCGTTTACTTGCCGGACTATTATCTTCTACATTTTGAGCAGTAAGAGTCCATACAGTAATGAAGTAAGTTATAATTGCAAAACAAGTTTTCATATATTTCCATTTTTATAAATAATCTTCCATTAGGACAATAGATTGTTAAATTAGACTGACTTACAATATGTTTTCTTGAATAATATTAAAACCCAAACAGTCACAAAATCTTAACAAACTATTGTAAAATCTACTAGTAATTTATTGAGATGCATTTGTATTTTGAAGCCACCATGATATTTTTCATTGGCTTTCCATCCAATTTAAATTGAACTATTTTAGACTTATCCGGTCCCAGTTCATAATGATGAACCTCTTCTTGTTGGGTTCCGTCGACATAAATCTTCAATTTACCTACATCAGTCAGGTTACCTGTATTCTTCACTTTTACAAAGACGTGAGTTTCGCCAGACAAACTTGTTTGGTCAATCAAATCAAAGGACAAACCAAAGTTCGCCTGAAAAGATTGGTTGTAATTCAACATCGTTGTTAAACCATCTTCTGAAGTTTCAAAGCCAACACTGTCTTTAATCCGGTCAGCAGCAACAAACGAAGGGCTGTGACCTCCAAGCATAATCTTAAATTCACCAGATTCTACTACCCGATCCATTTTATCATTAAGCAATGAAAGTTGATAAGGAGTTAACAAAAACTGAACATTACGAGACTCTCCTGAAGCCAAAGGCACACGGGTAAAATCTTTCAACTCCATAACACGTGTTTTCACACTGGAATACATATCGGTTACATACAACTGAACAACTTCGTCGCCATCACGATCACCAATATTAGTTACGGTTACCTGAACCTCAACCGATCCGTCTTGTTTTTGATTAATTTTTAGATTGGAATAATTAAATTTGGTATAGCTCAATCCATAACCAAAAGAATACAAAGGAGTGAAATCCATATCAACATAATTGTATCCACGACCCGAAGTTTTGAAATTATAATACAGCGGCAATTGACCCACATGACGAGGAAAAGTCATTGGCAAGCGACCCGCAGGATTGTAGTTGCCAAACAATACATCGGCAGTTGCGGGCCCACCTTCCTGTCCGGGAAGCCAATTTACTAAAATAGCCTTGCACTTTTCAGCGGCATACGATAAGTTATAAGGACGACCAGACTGCAGTACTAAAATAACCGGCGTACCCGTTTCACAAACAGCTTCCAGTAATTTTTGCTGATTACCAGGAAGAATCAGGCTTGCATAATCATTAGCCTCACCTGATGTTTTCTTCACTCCTTGAGTCGCTTCACTGGTTGAACAGTCTCCTAAAATCAGGATAGCAACTTCTGACGCCTGTGCTGCTTTTACAGCATCTTCAATATCGGTTCCTTTATCCGAAATAAATTCACAACCTTTAGCATAGTTGATTTTTGTTTTTTCACCCAATAGCGAATGAATTCCAAACAACACCGATTTTAGCTGTCCCTCCTGTAATTTGGCCGTATAATCGCCAGGTTGCAAATCATCGGCTCCGGGACCAATTACAGCAATGGATTTCACCTCTTTAGACAAAGGAAGGAGATCTGCTTTATTTTTGAGCAATACGATCGATTTTACCGCTGTCGAATAAGCCATTTCCTGATGTTCCGGACTATTCCAACCCGGATAAATTTTATTCCAATCCAACGATTTGGATGGATTATTTTCAAACAATCCATTTCTGAAAATAGTTTCCAACATACCTGCGCAAACCTGATCGAGATTGGTCAGATTTAATTCACCATTCTTTGCCGCTTCAATAACCAATTTGTTATTATAGGTATCTCCGCAATTGGTTGCCACTCCCGCAGCTAACGCTTGATTGGCTGCTTCAACAAAATTGGTTGCGGTATAATGCTTACGACTAGTCAGGTTCCCCACCGCTCCGCAATCACTTACAATAAAACCATTAAATCCCCATTCTTCACGCAAGATTCCTTTCAATAATTCTTTGCTTTTTGCTACAGGAACACCCAAATAATCGGAATAATTCTCCATAATTGATTGGCAATGGTAAGTTTCAATTATATGACGAAAAGGAACCAAATGAATTTCGCGCAGTTCCCGTTCCGACAAACCAATATCGTGCGAGTCGCGACCACCAAGAGGAGCACCATGAGCACCAAAATGTTTTGGGGTAACTAACAAACCCATCGATTGATACCCCTTAATCCATGCTCCGCCAATTTCCGACACCAATACCGGATCTTCACCATACGTTTCTTCGCATCGTCCCCAACGGGCATCTTGTGCCACATCCAACACAGGCGACCAAGCCTGCAAGGTATTAGCACTTTTGGTTTCTTCTCCAATCATCTTTGCCATCTGCTCAACTAATTCTTTATCCCAGGTAGCACCCAATCCAATAGATTGAGGGAAGATGGTAGCTCCACTTCCATATGAAAAACCATGAATTGCCTCTACTTTATTTAGAAAAGGAATACCCAGATGAGGAATTCCAGGAATTCCCCAACCTTCGCGCAACAACTCCATTTTATCTTCAGGAGTCATAGCTGCCAACAACAAATCGACACGAGCTTTTACTGGTAAATCTGGATTCATCCAAGGTTTATCGGTAAAGGTTTCTACAATCTTTTTGCTTGGAGCATAAGCAATGCTAATTTCGTTCACTGTGACAGGTGTCGAAACGATACCTCCAACAAACTGAATACGTAGGTGTGCCCCATACTTTGGCGGAAAAGACAAAGTAATTTTCTTCTTTCCATGTATGCTAAAATCAATTGGCTCACCTAAATTCATAGGATCGTAAGTAACATACAAGCGAATTAACTGTTTTATATTTTGCTTTGAAAAGCCCTCACCCAAAAGATGCACTTCCTGCACATCCCCAGGAGATTTTAATACAAACATCAAATAATTCGGCTGTTTCAAATCATCTGAATTCAGACTCCATCCGGTATTCTTGTTCCCGTCGAACGACTTAGAAACCTCTGCTGCATGAATCGATGCTGTAGCAGAAGTAAAATCCTGTGCTGATAAAAACATGGATTGAAGCAACAGAAAAACAATGATAAATATTTGACAAATTTTCATTTTCTATATTTTTATATAAATGATTAACTACTGTCCTACAGATGATTTTAATTGTTCCATAAAGTCTTGTTTATTGGATTCGAGCCGGATTTTGGTTCTCCATCCACGATGTTCATCTTTACGCTCCAACTGCATTAGAATATGATTCCAGCCTTTTTTAAACGGCAAATTCTCCAATTTCCCGGTTGATTCAGAACCTGTTTTTTCTGAAAATAAACTGCCATTAATAAATACTTCTGCCTTCTGTAAGCCATCAAGCAACATGTCTAGTTTTGGCATATCCGGTTCTACCAAAAGATTCACCAACGAACGGGGACTGTATACCCAAAAACTTAACGAAACCTGATCCATACTTCCACAGTCGAGATAAGCTTGTGCATTTATTTGAACCACTTCTGAAGTTTCCTCAGTTTCATATTTTTCTGCAAATTGTTGATTCCCTACTGTCCCAATGTTTGCCAACCGGCTTCCGGTTAACATGATGGCACGCTCCAAATTTCCGGTTGCAGACAATGCTCTTAAGCTGTTTACCGGTACATCCTTCAACACAATTCCCAAATTAGTTAGCAGAGTTTTAAATAATTTTTCTCCTTCCGATTTCAGTTCAAGCAAATCAATGTTGCTTATATAAATTTCACCTTTTCCTGACTCTACTTTTACAATGGCTGTTCCTGCCGGTTTTGATTCCTTCTCGGTACGGTAAACAGCTGCTGTTTTCAAATATTCAGCCTTACCGTTCCAACGATTCCAATCCGTATTACAAGCTTCAAGCAATACTGTTCCCCGATCAACCAGCTCACCACTTAAACCATAATGCATAACCGGCTGACGAATCAAGTCTGTAAAATAAAAATCCTTGTGCTCCAAATTAGCAAGCAACTCATCGGTCGCTTTTACCAAAAAAGAACTTGCTTTTCGCTCGCTTAGTTTTAGTTGATAAGGCAGTATCGTATTTAGCTGTTCAATTGTATTTGGAATAACTCCCAGAACCAATACTTTACCTCCCAACTTGATACAATCTTGAATTCGTATTCGGTCAGCATGGTTTATTTCAGCAATTTCACCATCAACAATCAACATGTCGATTGTTGAATTCTTAGTCGAATTTAATGCAACAAAAGGGACTCCCATATTTGTGAGATACTCTTTTAATTCACTTTTCGTACTACTAATAATTCCTACCTGCTTTATTTTAGCAGTTGCTGGTTTTGCTTTTTCAATCGTATTTTTCTCTTCAATTTTGAATTGTTTTAAAGGAGTAGCATTAATAGCCTGAATAGCCTTAAATAACGGCCATGGCTCATACAATGGTAAACTGGAATCATAACCCGGATTAACCGTACTTGTATAAGGCCCCAGACGTTCTGGTTGTACGCCAGGAATACCTTCCTGGTATTCAGGAAAAAAGATACCATCTTTAGTATTTGGCGAACGACTTACATCACTTAAACCAAAGGACAAAGGTTTCAAACCATACCAAATGATGTTGAAAACACTGGTGTAAGAAGCTTTGTATTTTTGTTGCTTGCCTATTAAATCATAGGCCTCGGTTGCAAGACCTTCCATTCTGCCAAGCTGCGATTCGTAAGCCCGATTTCCATTAACAGCTGATATTTGTTTAGGAGTTCCATAATAAGCCATTCCTGTTTCGCCAACACCCCAGGGTTTTCCTTCCGACGACCATTTTTTCATCGAATTTTCATCACCGTAATGACCAATTACCGTAGTGAGATCTGTCGGGCGCATATCCTCACCATCACCTGATATCCAATCACGAGTTGGGTCTGTTTCTTTAACAATAGCTACCCAATTATTGATTTCATCCACCTGACGTTGAACGATTGATTCAGGCGCATGAAATACATGAATTGCTACCGGAAGAGTTTCATTACAAACACTCCATCCAAATATCGATGGATGGTTACGATCGCGCATCACCAAACTTTTCACATGCTTTTTGCAGTACTCCCAATAATCATCCGAATCCATTTTCGGTCCCCCATCACTCGACCAAATACCTGTTTCATCCAGCACGCAAATTCCCATTTCATCGGCCATATCAAGGTAAAACGATGGATAAGGTTGTGCATGCAGGCGCACAGTATTAGCATTGGCATCTTTCAACATTTTGAACCAAGCCCATGCATAACGACGAGTCATTTGCGGAATACCCATAAAATGCCAGGAATCGCCTTTTAATACAATTGCTTTTCCATTCAAAAGCAATTCAGTTCCATTGATGGTAAACTGACGCCAACCAAAGCGGGTATATTTAATATCAGCTACTTTCTTTTTACCTTTTTTCAGACTGATGACCGAACCATATAAATTAGGTGTTTCCGGAGTCCAGTATTTTAAACTGCCATTCACCTTTTTAGTAAGAACAAGGGTAACATGACCTCCTGCTTTAAGCTCGATCTTGCCTTTTTCTTTAATTTGAAAAATTTCGTCTTTTAAAACCCCATTATCGACAGGAGCCATATTAACATCATCGCTTGCTTCTTTTAACCACTCATGAATGGACGCATTCAAAACAAATGACTGATTCCGGGTCGTATTATTTTGAATGCTAACAGAAAATTCCAGTACATCATTTCTCACATCCGGATTTACAAATACATTCGTAATTGAAAGTTCGGGTACGGCAATTAATGAAACATCCTGCCAGATTCCGACAATATGCTGCCCCCAGAACGAACCTGCCACATAATTTCGACGACCATATTTCCCCTGATCATCTGTAAGACTCGCCTTAGCGACTCCTACCAAAATTTCATTTTTACCTGATTTTAACAAAGATGTTACATCCAATTCCGTTGGGAAAAAGATGTCCAGATTTTCGCCAGCCAGCTCACCGTTCACATAAATTTTTGCAAAACCGGCAATCGCTTCAAAATGTAGTTTTATTTGCTTACCAGACCAATTTTTGGGTAACACAAAATCTTTCTTCATCCAGCCTATTTTTGCTTTTTCCCATGCTTTGGGATAAGAAGGAAAAGTCAGGAAATCACCGCCATCACCTTCAGCAAACGAATTGATATTCCACGGAGATGGAACTTTTAAAAGAACAGTATCCCAATCAAAGCTTAAAGGTTTTTTAAATTGGTCAAGGTCATTATTAAATACAGGCATAAATTGCCATCTTCCGTTCAGAATAAGCTCATCACGCAACGGCTTTTCCGTTTCGTTTACAAAGCTTTTCATCGGGTTAAAAACGTGCTTGTACTTATTTTGTGCCTTTACATTTACATAAAGTGCAAGAAAAATAATAAATAGTAAAATGCTATACTGCTGGCTTTTATTCATAATTTTTATATTTTTCCTGTTTCTTTATTTCAATATACTGTTGGCAAAATCAGGTAGCTAGTTGTAACTTCATCCTGACAACAGACATTAATTATCAATTATTTATATCTTTTGTAATTTCCGGTTATTCACTTTTTAAAAGAAGTGAAACCCTTGCTATTTCTCCCTTTTTCAGATAAATAATCCGAGCAATTTCTCCTATCGGCGATTTATCTATCTCAACCGATGAAGAAATCTCCTGTATCCCC
>JAESUW010000079.1 GCA_016760525.1 Labilibaculum sp. | reverse complement strand
TAGCGATATGGCTTTCGGAGCTATGGAAGAATCATGTGGCTCTACAAGTACACTCATGGGTGCTTTCTTTTTAGGAATGGCTGATGGAGCTAAAGGCGATGCTTTAAGTGTGGATGATTTGAAAAAAACATTCAAAGCCGGGTTAACTGGTCTTCAGGTTCAAACAAATGCGAAGGTGGGCGATAAAACTATAATGGATGCTTTAGTGCCTGCTGTTGAAGCTATCTCAAACGGAGATGGTGATATCGCAGAACTTTTAAATGCAGCTGCTGAGGCTGCTAACAAAGGAGCTGAAGATACTGTTGCAATGAAAGCTAATTTTGGAAGAGCTCGAAATATGGGAGAACGTTCAATTGGATCGGCAGATCCTGGAGCAACCTCCTGGGCTTGCATGTTTAGTTCTTTTGCACAAGCTGTGAAACAATAGTATTAAGCTATTTAGCAAGAGATATTAGAATTTAATTAATAATTGAAATTTTAGAAGCAAAAATATATTATGGCTGATTTAGATGATTTAAGAGAAGGTGCTGATTTTTCAAAAGAGCCTGTTAGAAACCAAACATTTCATATTAAAGGGAGTGATAATTTGGATTGGGGAATGAAAGATCGTTTATCTAGAATCTTTCGCCCATCTACAGGGAAAACAGTAATGTTGGCTTTCGATCATGGTTTTATTATGGGACCTACATCTGGCTTGGAAAGAATAGATTTATCAATTACTCCACTTATTAAATATGCAGATTGTTTAATGGGAGCTCGTGGAATGATTCGCTCAAGTATACCTGCTGATTCCAATAAAGCAATATGCTTGCGTTCCGATGCAGGGACATCAATTTTAACAGAATTAAATTACAATGTTCTAATTGATATTCAGGATGCTATTCGCCTGAATGCTTCGGCAATAGCAATTATGGCATCTGTTGGCGATGCTGCAACAGAAGCTATTACAATGGCAAATATTTGCAGAGCTGTTGATGCCGGACAAAAAGCAGGAATTCCTGTTATGGGTGTCACAGCTGTAGGCAAAGATATGGCTCGGGATGCTCGTTATTTCAGTTTGGCATCTAGAATGTGTGCCGAGAATGGTGCTAATATTGTTAAAACATATTATTGTGATGGTTTCGAAAAAGTAACGTCATCATGTCCTGTACCAATTGTGATTGCCGGAGGTAAAAAATTGCCGGAATTAGATGCTTTGGAATTATGCTACAAAGCAATAAACGATGGAGCATCAGGTGTTGATATGGGACGAAATGTTTTTCAGTCAGAAGCACCAGCGGCAATGATTCAGGCGGTTAGTGCTGTTGTTCATGAGAATTTAACTTCTTCTGTTGCATTCGAAATGTTTAATGATTTGAAAGCAAAATAAACTATCAATTTTTAGTTAGACATTCTAAGTTAAAACATTAGATTATGAATATCATTAAGTCTTGTTATTTTCTTTATTTGTTCGCATTAAGCTTGTTGTTTGTTTCTTGTACATCAAGTGAGTCTCAGTTTTTAATTGGAGGTTCAGGATGGGATAATATAGCAATAGTTAATAACAGCGGGGAAAAGCTTTGGGCACATCAGCTAATTGGTAATGAGGAGTGTAACTCTGTTTGTTTTGTAGGTGAGAATAAGGTGCTTTATAGTTTTAAACAAGGGGTTAAATTAATTGATTTAACTCATCAGGTGTTGTGGGAATATCGTTGCCGGGAAGGATCAGAAATTCATAGTGCTTCAATTATGAAGGATGGTAATTTTCTTATTGGAGAATGTGGAAATCCAGCAAAAATATATGAATTTACACCTCTTGGCAAGAAAATACTCGAAATCTCTTTTGATACTGGTATTGAAAGCGCGCATAGTCAATTCCGACGGGTTTATAAAACAGATAATGGAACTTATTTAGTACCTGTTCTAGCTAATAATTGTATTTACGAAGTTGATAAATCAGGACAAGTTGTGAAGCAGATAAGTCCTGGGGTTTCGGTTTTTTCAATAGAATTTCTCAAGAATAAAAATTGGTTGTTAAGTTGTGGTGATCAACATCAATTAGTCGAATTTAATCCCCTAAAACAAGAAATTGTTTGGAAGCTGACTAAAAATGATATCGATGGACTCCCTCTACATTTTGTGGCAGAGACTATACGTCTGAAAAATGGTAATACGATTATTTGTAATTGGGGAGGGCATACAAAAGGTGATGTAGAATCAGCTCAGGTTTTCGAACTGGATACTAATAATAATTTAGTGTGGAAACTTGAGGATCATGAGAAATTTGGTAATGTCTCATGCATACATCCTCTTTTGCATTATATAGCATTGTAATTAAGAATTTATTGTATTTAAAAAATAAGAAGATGTATAGATTATTAAGTTTAATACTTGCTCTGTTATTACTGTCTTCCAACATTAATGCTGAATCTCTTGACAAGAACAGAGATTGGAGTAAAGAAGTTAGTTCTTTAAAAAAAGAACTACAGAAGGAACTTGGAGATCGTTTTCCATTTAATTCGGGTGTATTAAGAAAAGGCGATACTCCAGAGAAAATGACCATTGACATAACAGGAGTTGAAAACTTAGTTATGATTACGGATGGTACTAAAGATGGAAATGGTTGGGATCATGCAGTATGGGCAGACGTAAAATTATACAAAGCAGATGGAAGTTTTGATTATGTCGATGAGTTAGAGATTCAATCTGGTCATGCCGGATATTGGGAGCCATTGAAAAATGTTAATGGTAACAATAAAAAACTAACGATACAATCAAAGGAATATGATCATGGAATTTTTCTTCATGCTGACGGAGAAGTTGTTTTTAACCTAAACAAAAAATACGTTCGGTTTGAAGCACTCGTTGGTATTGATGATGGATCTAATGCACAAGCTTCTGTTCGATTTGTAGTCCAGAATGTTTCTGCTAATGAGATTAAGGATCAATTAATTTCAAAATTCCCTGAAATTGGAGCCTTGTTTTTTAACAAGTTAAATGTAAGTACTATTTCATGGTTAACATCCAAAGATTGTTCCTCTGAAAGATCAGTAGTTCGTAAACTTATTGATTTATTAGAAACTCCAGATCATTTTGAAAACTTACTTAATGAAGTTGCGGCATTGCCAAAGCAGGAACAATTAAGTAAATATCTAGAGTTATTCGAAAGAGTGAGCGAAATTTACAATCTTCAAAATGAATTGAAATGGATTAATCCGGAGGCAATACGTTTGGCCTTTGATAACATGAAGGCAAATTCTGATTTTAAAGCTTCTGAATATCAAGAGAAACTTGATTTCATAGAAGAAGTATACGCTGCTTCTGTTGAAGGTATGTTCAGAGAAGATTCAGAATCGATTAAAAATCTGCATAAAATTGGCGAGTACAAAAATGAAATTTTACTTGCAAATCCGATTCTGGATTTCGATAAGATAATTGCCGTTCGTTACAAATTAGGAGATCGTGCACGAAAGGTTATGGCTCCCGAAATTGGAACGCAAAGCAATAATTGGAGTTCTCATATGTCGGCAAGAATGGGGAATTTTGATTGTGAATTAACCCTATTGAGTAATTTAAGAGGCGATGTACAATCTAAAACAATTTATAAGCCTGCAAATGGTGCACCGTTAAATTGTTTGAAACTACATTGGAATGCGGACAAATTAATGTTTACTAGTGTAAATGAGAAAAATCTGTGGCAGATATTCGAGATGGATGTGAATTCTAACAAAGTTCATCAATTAACACAGGTAGATGAAGAAGATTTAAACTTCTTTGATGGAGCATACCTTCCAAATGGAAAGATTGTGGCATCCTCAAATATTGCTTACCAAGGAGTTCCTTGTGTTAATAGTGATGATATTATTGGAAGTTTTTGTGTATATGATCCTAAAAATAAGGATTTAAGAAGGATTAGCTTTGGACAGGAAAATGATTGGTGTCCGGAGGTGATGAATAATGGTAGATTAATGCAGCTGCGTTGGGAATATAGTGATATTACACACTATTTTTCAAGAATAATGTTACACATGAATCCTGATGGAACCAATAAGAAAGAACTATATGGCAGTGGTTCATATTGGCCTAATTCTTTATTTGATGCAAAGCCATTACCTGGTAAAAACAATAGTCAATTTATTGGAATTGTTTCAGGTCACCATGGAATTGCTCGTTCTGGGCGATTAATAATGTTCGATCCGGCTAAAGGAAGAAGAGAGGCTGATGGTGTAATGCAGGAAATTCCTTATAGAAATAAAAAAGTTATTCCGGAAATTAAAGATAAACTTGTTGATGGTGTTTGGCCTCAGTTTTTAAAGCCTCAGGTTTTATCAAAAGATTACTTTCTTGTTACCGCCAAATTAAACCCGGAATCTCTATGGGGATTGTATTTGGTTGATGTTTTTGATAATGTAACACTTGTTGCAGAATTTGAAGGTGAAGGTGTAACAGAAGCAATCCCGGTCTTTAAAAAAGTAACTCCTCCAATTATTCCCGATAAAGTGAATATGAATAATATGGAATCTACTGTATATATTCAGGATATCTATGTTGGTCAGGGTACAGAAGGAATCGAAAGAGGAACAATCAAGGAGCTTCGAGTGTTTGCTTATGAGTTTGCTTATGCAAAATCTCCATCCGGACATATGGTGCAGGGAATTCAAGCAGGTTGGGATATGAAGAGAATATTAGGAACTGTTCCTGTAGAAGAGGATGGTTCTGTTATTTTCAAAATACCATCTAATATTCCAGTATCTATGCAACCATTGGATGAAAATGGAGCAGCGGTACAATTGATGAGATCGTGGATTACAGGTATGCCTGGTGAAGTTGTTTCATGCACAGGTTGTCATGAGAACCAAAATACAATTGCACAACCAAAATTTACACTTGCATCACGTAAAACTCCAATTAAAATTACTCCTCCGGAAGGTGGTGTAAGAGCATTTACTTTCGATTTGGAAATTCAACCAATATTAGATCGTAATTGTATTTCATGCCATGATGGAAGTAATTCAAAACCAAATTTTAAAGATCGTTCGATTGATAAGATTACAGGATTTGGTAAGAGTTATTTGGCTTTACATCCATTTATTAATCGTCAAGGTCCTGAAGGTGAAATGCCGGTAACGAATGCAATGGAATACCATGCAAGCACTTCCGATTTAATACAACATCTGGAAAAAGGACATAAAAACGTTGAATTAACTGATAAAGAAATAAGAACACTTTATGAATGGATTGATTTAAATGTTCCTTATCACGGTACTTTTAAAATTCAAGAGGTCGGTGGCAAAAACCCGGAAATTCGTCGTAATGAGTTAATGGTGAAATATGCCAATACAAAAGTAGATTGGATAAAAGAACTTGAGGATTATACCAACTATTTAACTGGAAAAGGGGAAATTGAACCAATTATTCCAGAAAAGGTAAAACCATTAAAGGAAAAGAAAATTAAACTTAAAAATTGGCCGTTTGATTCTACCACTGCAGTTAAAATGCAATCTCAAATAAGTAAAAAGGAGATTGTGGTTAAATTAAATGAGGAAATCAAAATTAAGCTTAAATACATTCCTGCAGGATCATTTGTTATGGGATCTAATAGTGGTGATATTGACGCATATCCTCCAAGCAAACAATCCTTGAAAAAAGGATTTTGGATGTCGGAATATGAGGTAAGTAATGAACAGTTAAATGTTCTGTTCCCAAATCACGACAGTCGATATCAAGTGCAGTTTTGGAAAGATCATACAACACCAGGTTATCCGGCCAATAATCCTAAGCAACCAGCGGTTCGTGTAAGTTGGGAGGAAGCAATGGAGTTTTGTAAAATCTTGTCGGATAAAACAGGATTGAAAATTACATTGCCAACAGAATCTCAGTGGGAATGGGCTGCAAGAGCAGGTAGTAATAGAGAATTCTGGTATGGTGACGAGTCTGTTGACTTTTCGGAATATGCTAACTTGGCTGATATGCAATTGGCAGACATGGCCGTTACTGGTGTAGATCCAAAACCGATGTCTGAAAACAATCCGTTACGTCCATATTTTGATTACATACCACGTTCAAAGGTTGTAGACGATGGCAGTATGTTGGCAGTGAATATTGGTTCCTACAAACCGAACCCTTGGGGATTATACGATATGATTGGAAATGTTTCAGAATGGACACGTTCCGACTATAAATCATATCCTTACAAAAATGATGATGGAAGAAATTCTGGAACTCAGAAGGTTCAAAAAGCTGTTCGTGGTGGCTCATGGAAGGATAGGGTGAAAAAAGCCAATTCATTCTATCGAAAAAACTATGCTTCTGACCAAAAAGTGTTTAATGTAGGATTTAGAATTATTGTCGAAGAATAATAAGATGGGGAGGAAGCTCCCCATCTTTTAAATTATATTAGAAGCTGTTTAAATTTATTTTTAGAAATTTTTAAACAGTTTCTTAGTTCTTAATATTTTTGATTGGGGTGAAACTTGTTGAATGCAATGTTATCATTCCATATCTTAAAAGTAAATTATAAAGATATGTCTATTACAAAATTTGCGATTATACCACTAATGATAGCCTTATTGGCAGGAACTATTCAAATAGTTGATCAGGTTTTACATCTTCAGGTAGAACCAGTTGGAAATGTAGGCTTTGGTTGGATTGCATTTCAGGCTTGGGCCATGTATTTCATGGCTGGTTGCGATTTAAAGGGTGGTTTGAAAACACTACTAGGATATATTGTAGGAATTGCAGCTTCAATAGCAATAATGGTATTGGGTAATTATTTCTCAGGAATGGGATTCTATGCTTTCCCACTTGCTGTTTTTATTGTTGTAATTCCGGTTATTTTTCTTGAGAAAGTGAAGTGGTTGGATTTTATTCCTGCAGTTTTTGTAGGTTCTGGTGTGTTTTTTGCATTTATGTCCTACGTACCAAATGCAAATTTTATAATTGCAACTAAAACGGAATTAATTTATTGCCTCTTAGGTTTAGTGTTTGGATATGTAACTGTATCTTTACGAGGAGCCTACGAGAGTAGAGTCGCTAAGGTTTAGGTGTTTATATGGGATTGTTGGCAAGACCAATACACAAAATAAGCGTTTAAAATAATACTGTAATCGTTTGTTTCAGTTTCTTGCACATCACTTTAAATTTTATAAAAAGACTCCACTAATTGTCTTTTCGTGCTATTTTGGAATTTGATTTTAACAATTTTAGCTTACTTAATTTTTCATAGTAATTATAGTTGATTATGCAAAACAACATCGACTGAAAAGAATGAAACTTCTTACTGAAGTAAGTTTGGTATTGAACTTATGCAAAAAAAATGATTGTTTAGAAGCTGTTTGAATTTATTTAAACAGCTTCTTAGTTAATAATAAAAAAACATCAACAATTATGAACCGTTTATTAATCTTTTTATCTGTTCTTGTTATTTCTTGCTCAAACCCAAGTTTTAAAAAGGATCAAATAGCATTAATCCCTAAACCTAAAGAATTTAGCCTTAATGAGAAATCTTTTAGATTTAGTTCTAAAACAAAGATTGTATCAACGAGTGAAAGTCAGCAAAAAGGAATCAAGTATCTTAAGAATCTTTTTACTTCGGCGGCAGGATTTGATTTGCAAATTCAAGATCGATCAGAGGGAAGTCGTATTATTTTCCGACAGGTTGATGGACTATCGCTGGAAGCATATCAATTAGAAGTAAGTTCGAACGAAATAATAATTTCTGCAAGTTACGAGGCTGGCTATTTTTATGCCGTTCAAAGTCTTCGTCAACTGCTTCCTTCTGCTATTGAAAGTAAACATGTTGTTAATACTGATTGGTTAGTTCCTTGTGTATCAATTAAAGATGAGCCTCGATTTGCCTGGAGAGGTATGCAAATGGATTTTAGCCGTCATTTTTTCGATAGTAACGAAGTGAAAACATTCCTGGATTATATGGCACTTTACAAGTTAAATACATATCACATGCATTTAACAGATGATCAGGGATGGAGAATTGAGATCAAACAATTTCCATTACTAACAGAAAAAGGGGCGTGGCGAACCGAAAGTAAACATGATAAAGTGTGTATTGAAAATGCAAAGACTGATCCGTCCTTCACAATTGATCCTAACAAATATCAGTTAAGAGATGGGAAAAAGATGTATGGGGGATTTTTCACTCAAGATCAAATAAAAGAAATTATACAATATGCTGATGATAGATGTATAACTGTTATACCTGAGATTGATATGCCTGGCCACTTCAAGTCTGCAATTGATAATTATCCTTATTTATCGTGTAAAGGAGAAGCCGGTTGGGGCGAAATATTTACAACTCCAGCATGTTTAGGAAAAGAAACAACTTACGAATTTGTTGAAAAAATTCTTGGCGAAATAGCTGATTTATTTCCATCAGAGTATATCCATATTGGTGGTGATGAGGTAAACATTCAATCGTGGCAAGATTGTGCTAAGTGTCAGAAGCAAATTAGTGAAAATCATTTAAAAGATGAACATGAACTGCAATCTCATTTTAACCGAAGAATTGAAAAATTTCTAAAATCAAAAGGAAAGAAATTAATGGGCTGGGATGAGATTACTGAAGGTGGCTTAAGTAAGGATGCACATGTTATGTGGTGGCGGAATTGGGCTCCTAATGCATTAACAACAGCTGCCGAAAGTGGTAATAAGATGATTATTACGCCAAGTTTTAGATATTATTTCGATTACAAGAATGAACAAACCACTTTGCAAAATGTTTACGATTATAACCCCGTCCCTTCTGGTTTTACAGCAGAACAAGAAGATCTAATTATGGGAATACAAGCGAATCTATGGGCCGAGTGGATACCTAATTTTGAACGATTACAATACCAAACATTCCCGCGAATTTTGGCACTTTCAGAAACAGCCTGGACAGAAAAAAATTCTAAGTCGTACGATGAATTTAATGAAAGAGTTCAACTTCAAATTGATCGTATGGATGTTATGAATATCAATTATTATTTACCCTTAGTTGAAGGACTAAATAAAAAGATTGTATTTATTGATAGTGCAATTGTAACTCTTACCGTTCCAATGAAGGGATTGGATATCTATTATACCATTGATGGATCGGTACCAACAACAAAATCGAAGCTCTACGAAGCACCCATTGTACTAAAAGAAAATTGTGAAATTACTGCAAGTGCAATTAAAGGAAATAAGGGGAGTGGAATTGTTAAAGCAAAAGTTGAAAAACAAAGCTTTCGTGAAGCAATTAATATTTCTCCGGTTAAGGGGAAGTTGAGAAGATGGGTTTATAAAAATCAGTCAAGTGCAGTTCAAAAAATAGAACTCAAGGATTCTAAGGATAGCGATTTGGTAGGTGATATAAATTTAGGTGAATTCAATAAAGAAGAGAGAATCCTCATGGCTTTTAAAGGTTTTTTTTATGCCAAAAGCGATAATATTTATGAATTCTTCACCAAATCTGATGACGGAAGTTTATTGTTTATAGGGGATGATATGATCGTTGACAATGGCGGACATCATTCTTCACGTGAACGATCCGGCATGATTGCTCTTAAAGCAGGCTGGCATCCATTGTCAGTATTCTTTCAGCAAGGAACAGGAGGAAGTGAGTTAAGTGTTTGGTATGAGACTGGTAAGGAAAAGAATTTGAAATTAACGGAGCTTACAATAGGATACTAAATACGAAGCTATTCAATAAGAAGATAGTTACTTACTGCAATAGTTTGTTGAATTTTTGTTTCTTAGGCTGATGTGCAACAAGGTCGCCAGTGGTTAAAGAATTGATAATAAGCAGTTTGCGAATCAGTCTAATGTCTCATCCCGATAGCTGTCGGGACTAAAATCTAACGATCTATTATTACTATAGACGTATAAGTAAGGAAATTTGTCTTTATGTTTGTATAACCAACATGTATTAATAATAAATCTAATAAAAATGTTTAAATTATTTAATCTAGGTCAAATGTTCATTTTGTTAATGATATTTTTTTCCTGTAAAACACCAACGCCTAAAGATTTGGCAAAAGAGAATTTAATTCCAAAGCCTTCCAGTCTTATTGCAACAGGCAGTTCATTTGAATTAACTAACAATACTGTAATTTATGTTGAGGCTAAATCAAAAGAAGCAGAGCAAATCGGAACTTATCTTGCTAATTTTTTAAAGCCGGCAACTGGGTTCGTGGTTCAGGTTAAGAGTGTTGATACTCCTATGGATAAAAAAGGCATCACATTGTCATTATCTGATGAAAAAAAAGCCTTAGGTGATGAAGGCTATGAATTATTCATTGATGAGAAAAAAGTGCAATTGCAAGCATATAAATTAGCTGGATTATTTAGAGGTATTCAAACCATTAGACAATTATTGCCTGCAAGAATTGAATCAGAAAAGTTACAGGAAGGACCATGGGAAATTGCAAGTGGAACAATTGAGGATTCACCGGTTTATGGATTTAGAGGAGCTATGTTAGATGTTTCCAGGCATTTTTTTGGTGTAGATGATGTTAAACGTTTCATCGATTTAATTGCAGCCTACAAAATGAATATCTTACATTTACATTTAACTGATGACCAGGGATGGAGAATTGAAATTAAATCATGGCCAAATCTCACAACCCATGGAGGCAGCACTCAAGTTGGTGGTGGTGAAGGTGGTTTCTACACTCAAGAGCAGTACAGCGATATTGTAAAATATGCACAGGAGCGTTACATTACCATTATTCCTGAGATTGATATGCCGGGACATACCAATGCGGCATTGGCTTCTTATGCTGAGTTGAATGCAAATAATAAAGTAACAGAACTATATACGGGAACAAAAGTTGGCTTTAGTACTTTAGCAACGGATAAAGAGATTACCTATAAATTTATTAATGATGTTGTTCGAGAACTAAGTGCACTTACTCCTGGACCATACATTCATATTGGAGGAGATGAATCTCATGTAACAGAAAAAGCCGATTATATCGAGTTTATTAACAAAGTTCAAGATATTGTAAATGCTCAGGGAAAGCAAATGATTGGCTGGGCAGATGTAGCTGCGGGATCACTGAAGGATAATTCTATTGCACAATTTTGGCAAATAAAACCTGATAATGCATTAAAAGCAGTTAAGCAAAATGTTAAAATTATTATGTCACCAGCCACTCATGCTTATATGGATATGCAGTATGATTCAATTTGTCCTTTAGGTTTGCATTGGTCGGGCTATATCGATGTAGACAAGGCCTATAATTGGACATTGGAAAGTCATGTTGAAGGTATAGGTAAAGAAAATATTATTGGTATTGAGGCTCCATTATGGACGGAAACCATTATAACAACAGCTGATATTGATTATATGGTGTTTCCTCGACTACCTGGTTATGCTGAAATAGGTTGGTCTTCAAATGATAATAAGAGTTGGGATGAGTATAAAGTTCGTTTGGGAAAGCAGAAGTCTCGTTTCGAATTTATGGGCATCAATTATTATAAATCTGAGCTGGTTCCATGGGAAGATGAAGTAATATCGAAAAAATAATTTATTAAATTATAGACAGAGTTGAGTTTACAGTCTCATGTAAAGTTCGTAAATGAAGTTGTAACCAAGTCTTAAATTAATGAAACTCTCTTTTTATGCAGATAAAAAGAGAGTTTATCAACCCAATAAAAGGGAGAGAATGCTTTTTTAAGAATTAGAATATTTAAGTATTTTATTCCAGTTCTAATTGTTTCTTAGATCTTCGGGTTTTAATGGTTCGAAGATACTTTTTCAATAAGTTTAACAAACAGAATAATTGTTTCCTGCTGATTTTCTGTATTGTTATTAATAATGTCACGCAAAAATTCGCTTGCTTTTGTGTCAAGATCAAAACCCGGTTTTTCTACGCGATGGATCTAGGAATTTAGAGAAAGCTTCGTTACTAAATTCTACAATTGTTAAGTCTCCCTAGTTTCAAGTAACAGGCATTGATTAAAATTGATTGTAACATAAGATCACTGGTAATTTTTCATTTATAAAGATTGAATATATTTTTTAGTTTCAAATATATTTAAGAATAGGCGTGATTTCCTGTTTTTTCAAGTTTCTTAGTGTCGATGCAGGAAATATAACTAAAAACAAATCTAAAGATTCTCCCCCTTCCAATATTTTTAGCCTTGCTCTTTCTCCATCGTCAATGCTAAATTTACTCTTCTCTTTTTGTTTGAACTTTTTACTGCTTTGGAAAATCATAAGAAATAGGGATTTCACTTAACGTATTGATAAGGTACTTTTGTGTTTCAAAGAATGCATGCATAAATATTCTTACTAATTACTGATTATTTTATTTCAGACTATTTAGACTGTGATAATGCTTCTTTCAAAACTCAATAAAAACTAATAAACAAGTAGTAGATGGTTGCTTTTACTAGAAATAACAAAATGGCAGAGGTAATTCTTAGAGATTATCAGTTGCTTCCTATCATATCTCGATTTGGAATAAAATTGGGATTCGGTAATAAAAATATTGAAGAGGTTTGTATCGATCGGAACGTCGATCTGGCATTTTTTTTAGAAATTTTGAATTCTTATCACAATGCAGATTATTATCCGGAAAATCATTTAAGTGGTTTTAAAGCCGATGTAATGATTTCTTATTTAACGAATACTCATTCGTACTATCTGAATTCAAAAGTGCCGCATATAGAGCTCTTTATTGATAAGATGCAAAAAGAGGCTAAAAAAGAGAATAGTAGAAATATCGGCTTGTTAAAACAGTTTTTCAACGAGTACAAAATTGATATCGAACATCATTTTAAAGATGAGGAAAAAAATGTATTTCCTTATATCCTGGACTTGGAAGAAGCTCTGAAAACAAATAATTATTCAACGGAATTAATAGAGAAAATTAAAAAGGAGCCTATCGAGGTTTATGAGCGCAATCATGAAAGTCTTGAAGTGAAATTAGCTGATATGAAAAATCTAATCATCCGGTTTTTGCCACCTTTAAGCTGTGAAGATGATTGTGAACGTTTACTTACAGAATTATTTCAATTGGAATGTGATATTGAGGATCATACCAGAATGGAAGAAAAAGTATTAATTCCTAAAGTTAAAATGTTAGAACGTAAAGTGTTGGAGTATTATGGAATTTGAACATAAAAAAATGCAAACAGTAATTGCTTCCGAACAATACTTGGTTAGACTTGGTGTTAAAACACTTTTGAATGTGATTGGAGTAGAATCTGACTTGCATGAAGCGGATAGTTTTGAGGAGTTGGAACGACTTATAAATGACGTTCCGGATTTGAATTATTTAATACTTAGTGACGAGCTTTTACCGAAAAAAAAGCAAGACTGCTTAAAGGATATAAAAGGTTCTTGCAGTCTTTGTAAGACTATAATCATTGGTCAGCAGAAAATACCTGGTTGCGTATTCGAGCATTTCATTCTACATTCTTACGATAGGAAACAGGTGGTTGAAGAATTACAAAACTTTTTTCAAGAGTCAGAATCAACTCAAGAGAAAAATGATTCCTGTACGTTAAGTGATAGAGAAATTGATGTTTTAAAGACAGTAGCTTTAGGTTGTTCCAATAAAGAAATTGCTGATCAGTTGTTTATTTCTATCAATACAGTAATTACCCATCGGAAGAATATTACAGGAAAATTAGGAATAAAAACCATTTCAGGATTAACGGTTTATGCTTTAATGAACCATATTATTAAAGCCGAAGAGGTTAGGTGATTGAAATTTATTAATTCAGAAATTCGCATACTGTTTTATTGGAAACTTGGTCATTAATGATTTTGTCATTTTCTTTTTATGAAAAAATCATAATAAATGATTATTGTGCTGGATTTGTTGGTGTTATATATTTGCATCAGTAATTAATCTAAATAAAAAGAATAATGCAAAACATTGGAGTTTTTTACGGATCATCAACAGGAAATACAAAAGCCGTTGCTAAATTGATACAGACTGAACTGGGAGAAGATATAGCAACAATTATTGATGTTGCTAATGCCAAATCCAGCGACATAGAACAATTTAATAATCTTATTTTTGGTACATCGACTTGGGGCATAGGCGATTTACAAGATGATTTTGAAGACTTCTTGTCTGAATTGTCGAAGGCAGGCATAGATGGAAGAAAAGTTGCGCTTTTTGGTCTGGGAGATCAGTATTCTTATCCTGATTCTTTTGTTGATGGAGTGGGAGAGATTTATGAACTACTGGAAGGTAAAAGTTGTGAGCTGATTGGCAAAATTTCAGTAGATGGATATGAGTATGATGCTTCAAAAGCAGAAAAAGACAGTCAATTCGTTGGATTGATTCTAGATGAGGAGAATCAGGACGAATTGACAAATGAGAGAGTGAAATTGTGGGTTGAAGAACTTAAGAAACAATTTAATTAAAGGAAATAAAGTTACTTGTTTGGATTATAAAACTGCAGACAAGTAGATTAAATAAAAGACTTTTCTTTTGCTGCTAATTCAATACTCACTTTAGATATTCCGATTTTTCTTTAGTGAGTATTTTTTAAAAGAATAATTCGAATGATACTACTTAATGCTAAGTAGCAACACCCCTAAAAATCATAAGAAAAGGGGATTGTGTGTTATTGTTAAAAGGTCTTACTTTGAGCGTATCCAAAAGAAAGAGTAAAAAAAACAAATAATTATGAAAGTGTTAGCGGTTAAAAAAGATCAAGAGAGTGTAAGAATTTATTCTGTAAATGGATTTTCGGTTTTTAATGAAGATTGGATGAAAAAATCCAAAAAGAGAAATAAATAGTATTTTTTGATATAAATACTAGTCATGTTTAAAGTTTTTAGTTAGACACACAAGCTTGTATTTTGCCTGTTGTTTAGTTTTCAGTGTAGTTGCATAGGTTTTTAATGCTACATTTTTAGTTGAATGCCCCGTTAGATTATTATCTGACGGGGTATTCTTATTTCTGATTCTAGTATATAATACCATTTTTACAGATAAATCTACTCATAGACATATTGCCAATAGATACTGTGTTAAATTCCAAATAATGTTATCGGAAAAATTATTAAATATCTCTACTAATTGGTAATTTTCGTAATTGAATCCTGCAATTTGCTTTTAACTTAAAAGCAAGCAAAATTTAATTCTGACAAACAGCAATATCTTCTCTTTTTTTAAAATTGCAAAATAAGAGCTGTATTTCTGTAATCCCTATTACTGATGAGTCTAAATTTCTAACTTCAGTATTTATGCTTTTCTCATAGTAAAATGATAAACATCTAAATGATGCTGATTTCTTATTTTTGATTACTTGCAAATCCTATTTACATAAAAAAGAGGGCTGTCATTAAATCTCATTATTATTAAGGATAGACTTATGTTTTATTTATAGCTAGTTTTACTTATCGGGTAGAACAAATAATTTTTTACTTTAATTTTACATTACAAGTGTTTAACTTATCAAAAAACCTTTACGTATATCTGGTTTTCATTTTAAAAATTAGTGCATAGGAAGATCTTTAAAATTATTTAAAAGCTTAGTTATTAGGCCTGTAAGTCAGGTGTAGTCTAGCTCATTAAACTCACTATATCTACTGCTGGAAATATAAATGATTTTTGGAAAAAGGTATTAACGGCCGAACAGAGACCTTTGATATGAATTATTAAAAGTATAGTTGTTTGTATGTGCCTGCATTGTATTAACTACTTAATATTTTAACAAATGAAAAATTTATTATTAGTAACACTTTGTGTTTTAGCACTTATTTCCTGCGAAAAAGAATCTCAAGAGCAATTTAGTGAAGAACAACAAAGTGAAATCTTTAAAACGGGAAAAGTATTAAAAGAACGTGATCCTAACTCACCCCTTATTTTATCAAAAAAAAGCACGAAGAATCTAAGCAGTAAACTTAAGTCAGGAAATGAACCATTCAAAAATTATTTAGGAAGATCACTTAAAACAGATGTGTTGCCTTTAACCGATTACAAAAATATGGGTTGGCCTGTACTGAACCTTGAAAAATATCTTAAGGATTATCCAAATAGTTATGATAATCCAAGAATAGGTTATTCCCAAAATTACTCTTTTGCTTATACCAATTTCTATAAGTATGTTGAAAAATCGGAAGTTACGAAAAAAGTAAAGGGTGGATTTTCGTTAAACTTCGGAGTGTTTTCAATAGGAGCCAAAAAAAGTATGGAACGTACTTTTAGCAAGACTACAATTAATGAAAGTAACCGGGTTTTTGGAGAATTATATTACCAGTATATGGATTCAAGATATTGGTTGAAAAACACCTCCAGTGATATCAAGATAATGAAGTCGTATGTATCACAAAGCTTTACTGATGACCTTTACAACATTACACCTGGTGAATTGTTTGAAACTTATGGCGGATTTGTTCTGTGCGATTTTATAGTTGGAGGTAAAGTTATAGCGCTTTATTCTGGTGTCTACCAAGGTAATGAATCTAGTGAAACACGAGGGAAGAAAATGCAGACGGATATTGATGCATCTTATGGTAAAATAGCATCGGGCGATTTTGGTATTGGTAGAGCTTATTCAAATGGCAATGAACTCTCAAACAAATTCACTGATTTAAGAACATCGGTAAAAACACTTGGTGGAATTGGAACCATTGCGACTTTTACAAATCCCGAAAAAATGAGTAGTATCAATGTTAACCTTACTGCTTGGTTAAACTCTCTCAGCGACAAAAATAATCATAGTGTAATTGACATATCAGATGATGGGCTTTTGCCAATAACAGAATTTGTAAGGGAAGATAATCTTAGAGAACATTTAAGACGCCTCTATGGAGAAGGTTATTATATAAGAAAATTATATGAGCCAGAATTAGTTTATGTTTACCTATCTGATTTAGAATGGGATATTCTTTTCTTATGGAATAGATTTGGTGATGTAGTACCTTTATATGATGGTAAACACGTTAATGAAACTAATGCAAATACGATTATCAATAAATATAGTTCTATATATAAAATAAAAACCTC
>JAESUW010000078.1 GCA_016760525.1 Labilibaculum sp. | reverse complement strand
ACTATCTCCTTCCATTTAAGTCCCTAAAATACAAAATCAGAGTATAAATGGATCAGTTATTATTTCTTTTGTAAACGTACGAGATATTTAAAACTCAGTGATAAGCGAAGTGAAATTAATGAGTAATTTTAAATACTAATCGGTATTATCACGCAAAGTACCAATCAAATACTTATTCACATAAAGCTTGTAGGCACAATCAAAAAGTCCTTTTTTCCAGATATATTTTGTGTTCATAGCTTAAAAATTAGTTTGTATTTTCTAATACTTAATCTCAAATAGTAAATATTGATGGGCTGAAAGACTTAGAGGTAATCCTTTTTCAGCTACTTCCTCAGAGCTAATTTTAATCTCTTCATTAGAATCAAGTTTGGTAAAGTGCAATTCTATAGGACGTGGAATATCCATAATTTCAATGGCATGTGCAGGTACTTTTACCTGCACGTGCTGTGTGCTTGTGTCAAAGTTACAGATTATCAATACTTTTTGCTTGGCAGTGTGGCGCAAAAAGGCATAAACTTTATCTGAATTAAAGATAGATGAATCTGTGTTTTGCCACATAACATCATAAAATTCACCTTGAGAGATGGCGGGAAGTTGAGCATGTTTCAGGATGCTCCGATAGGAGTTTTGTAGTTTTTTTTGCTGATCAGATAACAATTCTCCATCAAATTTTCCATCGTTCATCCATTTTTGATGTTCGGGTAAATTCCAGTAATCGAAAATTGTTGAACGGCCATCGGAGCCACTGTAGCCGGACGTTTCCATTCCTGTCTCAGCGAATTCTTGTCCGGAGTAAATCATGCTCGCACCTCTGTTAAAACATACCGATAGCATCATCGCCGGAAGGGCTTTGAAAGGATCTGAAGCAAAATAGGAAGAGGCAATTCTTTGTTCATCATGATTTTCCAGAAATCGGAGCATGTATTTGTCCAGATTATTTAAGGATTGCCAGCATTTAGAAATATCTCTTGCAGATCTTTCTCCCCGAATAATTCCTTTTAGTGTATCATACAAACCAACTTTATCATACAAATAATCGAATTTTCCTGTTTTAATGTAGGCTTGGTACAGGTACGGGTTGTAGACTTCAGCAATGAAAATAGTATCAGGAAATTCTGATTTTATTTTATCGATTACCCAATGCCAAAATTCAACAGGAACCATTTCTGCCATATCGCATCGAAAGCCATCAACTCCTTTTTCTGCCCAATAGATCAAAATGTCTTTCATTTTTATCCAAGTGTCGGGAATTGGATCGAAATGTAAGGAATGATTATTCTGATAATCGACTCCATAATTCAATTTTACGGTTTCGTACCAGTCATTTATTTGAGGAGAAGTTGTGAATTGATCATTGCCCGTAACCTTTGCAGGATATTCCTGATAATCTACGTTTGGAAACCAATTTCTGATTTCATCAGATAAATGCAAGTGCTCATGTGGTAAATAGTAAAAATTATTGCAGGGAGAAAAACCAACACTACGATCATCTTCCTCACCAAAATCAGAAATGTCTTTGGGTTTTACATCCGAATGATATTCCCTTGCCAAATGATTGGGAACAAAATCGATAATCACCTTCATATCGTTCCTATGGGTTCGGCTAACCAGATTCTGAAACTCTTCGATTCTATGATTTACATCTTCAGCCAAATCAGGATTCACATCATAGTAATCTTTAATAGCATAAGGAGATCCGGCTTTGCCTTTAATCACCAATGGATTCCCACCTGGTATTCCATTATCAGGATAGCCTTGAACAATGGCATGTTCAATAATTCCGGTATACCAAATATGAGAAATTCCAAGTTTTTTTATTTCCTGAAGAGCCCTGTCGCTGATGTCATTGAATTTTCCCGTTCCATTCTCACTTCGCGAACCATTTATAGTAAGCTTAGTGTTTTTATTTCCAAATAAACGAGGAAACAACTGGTATATAATCAGTTTGTTGGCTGTCATGCTTAAAAGATACTTTTTGAAGGAATATATTTGAATACCAATGCGGTTCTGCTTGGCAGATATAGATAAACTCTGTGCTTGTTCGACATTTGTGCTTCGGGTTTGGAATAGTAAAGCAGACTACCATCCACTCGATCGAATCCACCATATTTTTCTTCATCAGAATTAAGAACAAGTTGGTATTTACCTGAACTTGCAGGAATGCCATAATGAGTGAACGATTCGTTTGGGTTTAGGTTATAAACAAAAAGTAAATCCTTTCTCTGCACAGCCAAAACTTGATTTTGCACATCGGATTGAACGCAGTTGAGATATGCTTCGTTAATAAATTCTTCTTTGTTTTGAAGAGCAATCATGTCTTTATCAAACTTATTTAAAGATTCGAATCGTAAGAGTTGATTGTCAACTAAGCTCCATTGGCGTCGTGCATATTTGTAGGACCAATCATTCCCTTCACGCGGAAAATCTATCCAATCCGGATGACCGAATTCATTGCCCATAAAATTTAAATAGCCATTTCCGGAGCAGGATAGTGTTAACAATCGAATCAATTTATGAAGAGCAATACCACGATCGACTAATACGCTTTCGCTTGATTTATCCATGCTGTCGTACATCGCTTTTTCGATTAATCGGAAAATGAGTGTTTGATCACCAACCAGTGCCTGGTCGTGAGATTCTGCGTAGCTAATGGTTTTTTCTTCGGCTCGTTTATTCGATAATTCATGAAAAATATTGCCTACATTCCAGTTTTCATCATGAGTTTCTTTAATTAGTTTAATCCAATAATCAGGAATTCCCATTGCTAATCTAAAGTCGAAATCCAGTCCTCCACCCTCTAAAGATGATGCTAATCCTGGATATCCGCTCATTTCCTCGGCAACACTAATTGCATTAGGATTGTACTCGTGAATTAACTTGTTGGCTAGTGTCAGGTAACAAATAGCATCTTCATCTTGTCCACCGTCGAAATACATTTCATAACTGGTAAAATCTCTCGATAAACCATGGTCGTAGTAAAGCATACTTGTAACACCATCAAAACGATATCCGTCGAAATGATATTCTTCTAACCAATATTTTATATTTGATAACAAGAGGTGCAACACCTCATTTTTTCCATAGTCGTAGCAAAGAGAATCCCATGCCGCATGTTCTCTACGTTCATCGGCATGAAAAAATTGATACGGAGAACCGTCGAAATTGCCAATGCCTTCCAACTCATTTTTTACAGCATGCGAGTGAACAATGTCCATAATTACCATGATACCCAATGAATGTGCCGCATCAATTAGTTGCTTTAATTCTTCAGGAGTTCCAAAACGGGAAGAGGCAGCAAACAAACTGGAAACATGGTATCCAAAAGAGCCATAGTAAGGATGTTCCTGTATCGCCATCAATTGAATTGTATTGTAACCAGTCTTATGAATTCTTGGCAATACTAATTCACGAAACTCATTATATGTGCCTACACTTTCTTTTTCAGTAGCCATTCCAATATGGGCTTCATAAATAAGCGGCGATTTGTATTTTACTCTGTTTGACTCATGTTTCCACTTAAAAGGCACTTCTCTTTGCCAAACTTGTGCCGAGTAAATCAGCGTTTCCGCATCTTGTACCACTCGTGTACACCACACGGGAATACGCTCTCCTTTTCCCCCCGGCCAATAAATTAGTAATTTATATAAATCAGCTTGCTTTAGTGAAGCAAGCGGGAGTTTTAATTCAAAATTTCCATTTTCGATTCTCTCGAATTGATAGTTCGCATGTTCTTGCCAACCAGAGAACTCACCAATAAGATACATCTTGTCAGCATTTGGAGCCCATTCCCGAATAATCCAATGATCTAAATTACTATGGAGACCATAGTAATGATGTCCATTAGCAAAGTCTGAAAGGCTCAAATCGGTTAATTCTTTCTCTTTTATAGAAGCTGCGTTTAGTCTTTTTTGAATCACATATTGATAATCTTGCAACATTGGATCCGATTCAACTATTTTAAGATGTTTAATCATAAGCAATATAAGAGTTCCGGATTAGGAAGTAAGTTGTTGGTGCAACAAGTTTAAAGATACAATTTATCTGTTGTAATTATTTTATAATTGAGCGAAGTTTTTGAGAATTATTTTGAGTTATAATGAGCAGATATTCTAATCAATAAATAGTATTTTCTTCCTTTTCGGATTTTAAAGTATTTGACCATATCGTTATTCTCAATCCGTTTTCTTATCTTAATAGGATTAATTGATACACACATTCAAGGGGGAAGAAATAACAGCTATATGAGATCAGAAAAATTCCAAAACGAAGTTGATTTAAAGTACAAATTGTACAATAGTATATTCTTGACCCTACCTTTGGATGGCATACATGGAACAGGAATTTTAATTCCAATTTTAAAAGATGAATGCTCGAAAGGATTAGAGACAGGGAAATCGCCGGTAGAAATTTTAGAACATTTTTTCGAGAAACAAACCTCGTTTAGAACTGATAAGGAGCAACTTGATTTTATGTTTCGGGTCATTCATTACATTGAAAGACAGGTAGTTTTGTTAGATGCGGTAGAGGATGCAGTCTTTGATAAATTGAATGATTTGGATGGAGCTGGTAGTTTGAAAGCTTTAAAATTAAAGATTAAGCAAACGGATAAATGGGAGGAATTTAAAAGCGATTTGGAGAAATTTGCCGTGCGCGTGGTGTTAACTGCTCACCCTACACAATTTTATCCGAGTACGGTGTTGGCGATTATCAATGATTTAATAAAAGCAATTCAGAAAAGTGATTTGCTTCAAATTAAGTTGTTGCTTACCCAATTGGGAAAAACACCGTTTTTTAAAAAGGAACGACCAACTCCTTATGATGAAGCAAAGAGTTTAAGCTGGTATCTGGAGAATATATTTTACCAGTCGGCATCCGATTTGTATACTGAATTGAACAACAATGAAGAGTTCGTTGGAGGAGAGGTTTGTCCTTCTATTATATTTGGGTTTTGGCCTGGTGGCGACCGCGACGGAAATCCTTATGTAAATACGGAAACAACACGTAAGGTTGCTGAACGGCTTCGGTATATTTTATTCTCAAATTATTACAAAGATTTAAGCCTTTTGCGCAGACGCTTAAGTTTTAAAGGTGTGTATGAACTAATTGTTGATTTAGAAGAAAAGGTTCTGAAGGCTTTGAATGAAAAGGGAACTGATACTGTAATTTCTGTTGAGGAAATAAATGAATATTTACATGAAATAGAGACGATATTAATTAATGAGCACGACGGATTTTTCCTTGAATTACTAAGGACGTTTCAGAATAAAGTGAAACTGTTTGGAGCTCATTTTGCAAGTATTGATATCCGACAAGACAGTCGAATTATTACGAAAGCTTTTGAAACCTTATGTGAATCTTCTACACTAATCGCTAATCAAATTAGTGATTCTACTCTTGAAAATTTGTTTGAATTGAAAGGATCGCTTACTTCTTTTAAAACGGAGGATGAGGTGAGCAGAGATACAATATCTGTTTTTTCTACTATGAAGGAGATTCAAGAAAGAAACGGAGAACTTGCTTGTAATCGTTTCATTATTAGTAATTGTCAAACTTCTGTTGATGTAGCACGAGTTTATGTAATGGCTAAACTTTGTGCCTGGGAAAAGACTTTGCCTATAGATATTGTTCCGCTTTTTGAAACCATAGATGATTTGGCTAAGGCAGATGAGACAATGAAGGAGCTGTTTGAAAATAAAGTGTATTATCAACATTTACTTTCGAGAGGTAAAAAACAAACCATAATGCTTGGCTTTTCAGATGGAACCAAAGATGGTGGTTATTTTTCCGCAAATTGGAGCATTTATAAAGCAAAAGAAAATATCACAAGATTGGCTCGTGAAAAAGGTATAGTAGTCATCTTTTTCGATGGTCGGGGAGGACCTCCTGCACGAGGAGGTGGAAATACTCACAAATTTTATTCTTCATTAGGGAATAATATTGAAAATCAGGAAATTCAGGTAACCATTCAGGGGCAGACAATTAGTTCGAAATTTGGAACCAAAGCCTCTGCAAAATATTATCAGGAATTGTTGATTACTGCAGGATTAGGAAATCGCCTGTTCGAAGATCAGAGCAAACAATTTTGCCCGGAGGACAAAGAAATTATGGAGGCACTTGCTCAATATAGTTTGGAGGAGTATCATCGATTTAAAACTTCCGATAAGTTTGTTCCTTATTTAGAGAAAATGAGCGCCTTAAAATACTACGGAAAAGCAAAAATTGGTAGTAGGCCCAGTAAACGAAAAGCATCTGCTAAATTGAATTTTGAGGATTTACGTGCGATTCCTTTCGTAGGAGCTTGGAGTCAGATGAAGCAAAATGTACCTGGTTTTTTTGGTGTTGGGGCATCTATAAAAAGATTAAAAGACGAAGGACGAATGGAAGGATGTAAAAGTTTGTATCGAAATTCATTGTTTTTTAGAACTTTGGTGGAAAACAGTATGCAGTCTTTAAGTAAATCGTATTTTTCATTAACGCAATACATGAAAAAGGATGAAGAATTTGGAGAGTTCTGGAATTGGATTTATAGCGAATATCAATTAAGTATTGATATGTTGTTGGAAGTTTCCGGACAGAAAGAGATCATGGAATTATCCCGGGAATTAAAGGATTCAATTCATTTGCGTGAAGAAATTGTATTGCCTCTAATATGTATTCAACAATTTGCTTTGATGAAAATTAGAGAAATGGATTTATCTGGAAATATTGATCAAAATAAATATAACATATTGCAAAACTTGGTTATTCGATCACTTTATGGTAATATTAACGCCAGTAGAAATTCAGCATAAAATAAGTTTAAGAAAAATTACTCTCTGAATAACAATTTTCTAAATTGAATATCGTTTTCTTTGTAATTGAGAAACGAATAAATACAAAAAGAAGTCCAATGAAGATGTACAAAACATTTTTTTCAATCACCCTATTTACCTTATTTTCACTTACAACATTTGCACAGACTACAGAAACTTCATCTGAAGTAAAAGCAGAGGTGAAAAAACAGGATGCAACAACGCAGGAGGTTACTACACCCAAGCTTGTAAAACCAGTAAAGAGAAAGCCTGTGAAAGCTTATCTCGATGAAGGAACTATTAAGGAACAGTTCGATTATATGATGAAAATATCGAATAGATATGAAGATAAAAAGATTATTAAAATTAATTCTCTTACTCGATTTCAATCAAACGTAAAAGACTCTTTAAATCTTGTAAAGAAGAATTTATCTGATTCGAAATTATTGACAGGCATCCAAAAAGCTGAAATTACTTCCCTAAAAAATGAGTTGGAATCTGTAAAGTTGAAATTGGAGGAAACTGTTAATTCCAAGGACAGTATGAGTCTATTGGGAATGCAACTTCCAAAATCGACTTACAATACTATTATGTGGATTTTAATTTTTGGATCGCTTGTGATTGCCGGCTTGTGTTTCTTTTTATTTAAAAGAAGTAATGTTATAACAGTAGAAACCAAAGAAACCTTAGTCGATGTACGTGAGGAATTTGATACTCATCGTAAAAATGCTCTTGTACGTGAGCAAAAATTGGCAAGGAAACTTCAAGACGAAGTAATAAAAAATAAGAATTTAGGTCTGTAAGATTTTAAATTTCCAAAATATAAAAGAGTCCTGACATTACTGTCAGGACTCTTTTTTTGCAAAATACTTTTTACTATCAAGACAACGCTAAATAAACCACTATGGACTGAAAGTACCATAGTTTTAACTACGAATGAAATTCGTTAACAATTACTATAAATAATAGAACGAAGTCTGAAGCCTGAAGTAAAAACACAACTATGGACTCCCTACTTCAAGCTATAAAAAGTTTATAGAAGCTGAAAGCAGATGCACTAAAGTGCGTAGTTTTAACTAAAATTGAGACCAATAAAAGATAATAATAAAAGAGATAAGCCAATGCTGCAATAATCTCTACAATAAAATTGATTTTGAGTACTCAATTTAAGAGCAGACCAACCGAAAGCAATCAGCACTAAATAATCGATAAATATTACTGAGGAAAGTAATAATAATATGAGTAATGCTTTTTTCATTGTCCCTTGTGTTTCCTGTGAAATTACGGCCTAAGTTGAAGTCTTAAAAATTACTTAATGTGAATGTTTTATTATATATTTGTGATAAACATTACATTATTATGTTACAACAATCTAATATTTCTATTTTTTCTAATTGTGAAACCTGTATAGACAAATCCTGTGCAGTTCAAACGCTTTCTAACGACGACTTATCTTTGTTGAGTGCTAACTACCATGAAACATCATTTGAGAAAGGAGAAATAATATTGCCGGAAGGTGCCTTCGCAGATCATGTTGTTTACCTGCGAAGTGGTCTGGTGAAAGAATATGGCAAGGGTGATCAGTATCAAGAGTATATATTACAGGTTGTTAAGCCTCATTCTTATTTAGGTTTACATTCTATCTTTAGCGATAGTTTAAATCATTATTCCTACATGGCTTTAACTAATGTAAAGGTTTGTTATATTAAGCTTCCCGTTTTTTCTAAATTTATTAAAGAAAATGGAAGATTTAGTTACGAAATATTATCTTCGGTATGTAATGATAGTGTGAGGAATTATCATCGTTTTATCGGTCAGCATCAAAAAAAGATTTTTGGCAAGGTTGCCGATGCTCTTTTGTATTTCTCAAGTGTTATTTTTGATTCACCGAATTTTATCTTGCCACTTAGCCGTAAAGAAATTGCCTACATGATTGGTACTAGTCGGGAGAGCGTATCGAAGCAGATATGTGGTTTTGAAGCTGACAATATTTTAAAAATAAATGGGCGTAGTATTTCCATTCTTGATATGAAACGATTGAAACAAATTAGCCGGGTAGGATAATTTGTATTACTTCTAATATCTAAATGTTGGTATTTATCATCGCTTGTGTTTTTTGCAATTTTAGCTGTTAAACACATAGTTGGATATTTTGGGCAATTATTGATTCTATTTTTTTTATAGAAAGAGATTTTGTGTTACTAATTTTGAATTTTATATGAGTTGGCTGAAGAAAAACTGGAGCTGGATTTTGGTTTGCATCATAGCATTTGTACCACTGTTGAGTTTGTACGAATTGGCAAATTTCAACTTTGAGAATAACGATTATGATTTTCTCATTTTTGATGATTATGAATATCCTCCGCATTTGGCTGAAGAAATGGATATGGACGCAATACCAGGTATCAAGTTTGCAATTCATACCACAGGGGAATGGGCCATTCGTTTTCTAATTGCCATTTTAATGTGTACGCCTCTTAGGATTCTATTGGGTTGGACCAGCAACCTGTATACCCGGCAGGCAATAGGAATAAGTACAGGTATATATACACTTCTTCATTTTTCTTTATTTATAAAATACGAAGGATTCTTTGCTGTTTTTAGTGAAGCAAAATTGGTGCCGGGATTTTTGGCTGGAATTATTGTGCTCGCTTTAATGATTACATCCAATAGGAGGTCAATGAAGTTATTGAAAAAATCGTGGAAAAAACTTCATAAAATGGTTTACGTAGCGGCTGGTTTGGTTCTGTTACATGTTATATTACTAGAGGAAGACTGGCTTGTTTATACTTGTATATTGGGTATTGGTTTTTTGATTCGATACAAACCAATTCGCTCGCGTTTGGAGCAGATACGCAAACAAAAAGTCTAAATTTTTGTTTTAGGCTTATGATACTAAATTAGTTTATTGGAAATTTATAGCAAAGCATCATGTTTTCCAATTAGAATTCTTCTTCTATTGCAGGTGATAACTCCATTTCGTTCTAATTTCTCTTTCATAGTTAGTGAATCAAGAAAATTGAAATTCTCAAAGTACCAAAGAATATTGTCCTTCATGTAACATTTAGTTTGGTGGATTAACGTCTTTGAATGAAGTTGTAAAATTTTATTTAGAATGATTTAAGATTTACTTAACAAACGAGTTTATTTCATTATAGAGTAATCTTCTAATTTTGGAACGCTTAAGTCTTGGGAAAAATTGCTATTTTCATGTCTTCAAAGCTCAACTTATCTAATGTTTTATGAAATTATTGTTGAAAACTAAGCCTTCGTATCTCTTTTTGTTCCTGTTTGGATTTTTACTATCCTGCTCATCTCACAATAAATCTACTAATTCAATTAGTCTTTTTGCGGCAGCAAGTGTTACTGAAGTGATGACAGAAATTGCAGGAGAATTTAAGAAAGAGACAGGAATAAGTGTTCGTTTGAATTTTGCGTCATCGGGTATTTTGGCCAGACAAATTGAGAGTGGTGCTGGTTTCGATTACTATGTTTCTGCAAGCAAGGAGTGGATGGATTATTTGGATTCTTTGCAGCTTGTTGATCGTATTTCGATTCGTAGTATCGCTGGAAATAGGATGGTGGCTATTGTTCCGTTGGAAAATAAGGATTTGCAGTTAGATTCTGTTTCTATTGTGAATTTTCCCGATCTCTTTAATGGTCGTATTTCAATTGGCGATCCTACTCATGTTCCGGCGGGTAAGTATGCGCAGGAAATCATGAAAAATAATTCATGGAACGATAAATTAGCAAAGCGGATATTACCAGCAAAAAATGTACGGGATGCACTTTTTATGGTTGAAATGGGAGAAGTTGAAATGGGAATTGTGTATTTATCAGATGCACAGAAATCTAAAAAAGTAAGAACAGTTTATCAATTTGCAGAGGCTGATTGTGATCCAATATTTTACTATGGCGCAAGCAAGCTAATAAAAGATAAAAATACAGAGGCATTTGCCACCTTTTTAAATACAGATAAGGCCAAATTTATTTGGAAAAAAAATGGTTTTAAAATAGATTAATTATGGAGCATTGGTTCGTATTTTCAGAAACAGAAATGAGCGCAATAGGCCTTTCTTTTAAGATAGCCTTGTGCTGTGCCATTCTGATTTTACCCATTGCAATATTGATGGGATGGTGGCTGGCTCGCAAAACTTTTCGAGGGAAATCTTTAATTGAGGGATTTATTAATTTACCCTTGGTTTTACCACCTGTTGCAACAGGCTTCATATTGCTTCTTTTACTGGGTACAAAAGGACTAATTGGACAGTTTATTTATGAATGGTTGGGAATACGAATTGCATTTACCTATTATGCAGCAGTAATTGCTTCAATGATCGTTTCTTTTCCTTTAGCCGTAAGAGCCATTCGTCTTTCAATAGAAATGGTTGATCCGGGCTTCGAAGAAGCTGCGAAAACCTTGGGCGCAAGTACTTTTCAAAGTTTTATTAGAGTGACTTTACCATTAGCTTTGCCTGGTATTATTAGTGGTTTTGTTCTTTCTTTTGCAAGATCTTTAGGAGAATTTGGTGCTACCATTATATTTGCCGGGAATATTTCCGGTGAAACTCAAACAATTCCATTGGCTTTATTTAATCAGATTCAAATTCCGGGTATGGAGAGTTCAGCATTCCGATTGTTATTGGTTGCCGTTGTTTTTTCTTTTTTAGCCATGTCGGTTTCAGAATATTTGGTGAAGAAATTACACAAGCGAAACTAAGCTTGATAATTGTATTACAGGAACTGGTTTTAATCGAATAATAAGTTATTTATGCATGCTTTATCTGCACATTTAAAACGTAAAAAAGGAGATTTTTCTTTGGATATAAAAGTCGATTTTATTCAAGGGATTACAGGTGTTTTTGGACCATCGGGAGCAGGTAAAACAACTTTGATGCATTTGTTGGTTGGCTTGGAGCGTCCAGATGAAGGATACTTAAAAATAGAGGAAACTACTCTGGTGGATACTTCAACGAAAACATTTGAACCTGCTCGAAATCGGAAAATTGGATATGTGTTTCAGGAAGGAAGATTGTTTCCGCACATGACTGTTCGAAAGAATTTACTTTTTGCTGTAAAGTATATCCAGAAAGAAAAACAAGTAATAGAATTTACTGAATTGGTGAATTTGCTGGAACTGAATAACTTATTGGAAAAGAGACCCAAACAATTATCAGGTGGAGAGAAGCAACGAGTAGCGATAGGACGTGCATTACTAAGTTCTCCAAAGTTATTGTTGATGGATGAACCATTTTCATCATTGGATGTAAAGTTACGCCGACAAATTATCCCTTACCTGATCAAGATTAATCGAAAATTTAACATACCAATGCTGGTGGTTAGTCACGATTTACCAGACTTACTGAGTTTAACAAGGGAGCTGTTTTTGCTTAGAAACGGTCGCGTGGTTGGGCATGGTAACTACCTTGATTTGCTGGAGCAGGAAAATATGCTTGAACTGATGCGTGGTGCTGGCTTAATGAATGTTATTCAATTTAAGGTTAAGAAGCACGATAACGAAAATGGATTAAGCATTTTGTCGAATAAAGCCGCAAGTGAAGAGATCAGCATAGAGCGGGAAATGGTTCTTGATTGCTGTCAAATTGGTGATGAAATGAATGTATCACTTCGTCCTGAGGATATTGCTTTAACATTGGCGAAAATTCCAAATATTTCCATTCGAAATCAGTTGCCGGGAATACTAACAAAGGTGATTCAGATAGAGAATCGTAATTATTGCCTTGTTGATGTTGGCTTTAAATTATTGGTTTCGATAACTCATGCATCTCTTTTGAAAATGGAACTTTCCGAGGGAAAAAAAGTGTGGTGTTTATTTAAATCGATGGCCTTGCAAACCAATATTTGAAATAATTATGAATTAGAAGTTAAGAATTATGAATTGCAAAATTTAATTTTGTACTGATTACTGATATTTCCTGCAAAGTGGACGCAGCATTCCCTCTAATCCATTTAGTTTAATTTCGTACATAGAAGCAAGCATTTCGCCTAATTTTCCAGCAGGAAACCCCTTTTGTCTGTACCAAACCAAGTAAGGTTCAGGAATGTCAATTAAATACCGCCCTTTGTATTTCCCATACGGCATTCTCATTCGAATTAATTTGATTAATTCTTCATTCATAAAATCCCCATCAATATTATCCATATTTGCTCCTTGTTTATTTTGTACAAAGATATTTTAGAATTTTATATAATCAGGAAATAAGGCCTGAAATTTACTATTGACATTCTATTTATTTTTGCCATAACTTTGCAGTATAATAAAAAATTTAAAAATGGATACAATAGAAAATCAATATATGGATCTGAATATCTTGTCGAAATGGCAGGAGAAAATCGATCTGCTCGAAGATTTATTAAACGTGTCGGCAATTCTTATTATGAAATTGCATCCTCACGAATTGGAAGTATTTGTCAGTTCCCGAAACGAGAATAACCCATATTTGATTGGAGATAGAGGAGAGTTAAATATTGGATCGTATTGCGATTCGGTTGTGGCAAGTAATGCCAAAGTTTATATTGAAGATGCTTCTAAAGATGATTTGTGGAAGCATAAAACGAAGTGTAACAGCGGAATGTATTGCTATCTTGGTTTGCCAATATTCTATCCTAACGAGGAATTGTTTGGAACGCTATGTGTGTTAAATCAGGAATCCCGAGATTTTGATGATTTGGATCAAAAATTAGTAGATTATTTCAAAGAAAGTATCGAATCAGATTTACTTATTGATGAACAGAATGAAATTATTCGGAATACCGCCATTCACTAAGCAGAACTACTCGGCAAAACCGCCACCAATCAGTTTGTCGCCAATATAGAATGCTACTGGTTGCCCGGGAGCAATTGCCCATGCCGGATCTTCCAAATGTACCTCAAGTTCTTTTTCGTTGATGATATGCAGTTTGCTGTGTTTTTGCGGATTTCTACCCAAGCCCCGCACTACTGTATTGATGTTAGGTTCTTGACTGTCATTACTGTTTGCAAAGTAATAGTCCGAAACTTTAATTTTCATTCGATTCAAATCATCTTTCTTTTCCAGGATAAGCGTATTGGTGTCGGCATCAATACGACTCACCATCAAACCTGATTTTTCTTCCAGTTCAAGACCTCTTTTTTGACCTACAGTATAGTACGGATATCCATCGTGCCAACCCAATTGATTTCCTTTTGTATCGGTAACTTTTCCCCGGCCTATTTTTTGGTCAATGTCAGGAATCATTTCCTGTAGAAAGTCGCGGTAATCCATGCGATTCATGAAACAGATGCCCATACTTTCCTTTTTCTTTGCAACATCCGAAAACCCAAAAGATTTAGCAATTTCCCGAACTTCTGGTTTCGTATATTTTCCCAGAGGAGTTAGTGTTCTCGATAAAATATCTTGTCCTAAATTCCAAAGAAAATAGGATTGATCTTTAGCCGGATCTTTTCCTTTGTGGATATAGAAACAATCCGATTCCTTTCTAATTTGAATGTAATGACCGGTAGCAATATAATCACACTTCAGTTCATTGGCCTTTTCCAACAGCAATTTCCATTTTAGTTGAGGATTGCACTGAATGCACGGACTGGGTGTTCTTCCAGCCATATATTCATCCAAAAAGAATTGAATAATAGTATCCCGAAATTCTCTGCGGGCATCAATAACATGATGTTCGAGCCCCAACTGTTGCGCTAATTTTTGAGCATCAATAATAAAATTGGGTAGAGGTTCGGAAGGATCAAAGGAATTATCAGTACCAAAAAACCAAAGAGAAACACCAATAACATGGTAGCCTTGTTCCTTTAGCATCATTGCAGTAACCGACGAATCGGTTCCTCCGCTCATTCCCAATACCACTCTTGTTTTAGTACCCAACTCCTCGTTCATATATTCCTTCAATTAGTAATCCGATGCAAAAATATCTCTTTCAATGGTGATAACAAAATCTGTCTTGTCGGTCGAATCATAATGATTATCGAAAAAATAAGAGGATGTCATGGCTTTTTCATATTTTTGGATCTAACAATACAACTGGTATTAACAACAAATCACACACAATGAATATGAAAAGATTGTCAGGTGGAATTTTGAGTGCAGGATTAGCACTTTCCATTATTGCTGGATGTGCCGATACAAGTCCGAAAGGAACCGGCGTCCTTAAAAAAGAAGATATGAATCTATCAGTTAATCCTGGTGATGATTTTTTTGAATATGCCAATGGTACCTGGATGAAAAACACTCCAATTCCTGCGGATAGAAGTCGCTATGGTGCTTTCGATATGTTAGCAGAAAGTGCCAATGGTGCAGTACATAATTTGCTGGAAGAAGCTGCAAAAACTGAAAATGCCGAAGAGGGAAGTAATCTGAAGAAAATTCAGGATTTTTATGCTACCGGTATGGATGTAGAAAAGATTAATTCCGTTGGTATCAAGCCATTGTTGCCCGAATTTGAAAGAATTGCGGCCATTGCCAATCCGGTTGATTTGCGTCATACTTTGGTTCATTTGCACAAAATAGGTGTAAGTGCTTTATTTAGTGCAGGTGTTGAGCAAGACTTGAAAAACACAACTGTTCATCGCATGTATGTGTCTGAATCGGGTATTTCCTTATCGGATCGTGATTACTACACAGCAGATAATGAAACAAGTGCTAATATTCGTGTTGAGTTTGTAAAGCACGTAGCTAAGATGTTCGAATTGATTGGTGAGAATGCTGATGTTGCCAAAACAAATGCTGAAACTATTATGAAGTTCGAGACACGCATGGCGACCAAATTCAATACAAATCTGGAAAATAGGAATTATCCAGCCATGTATAACCCTAAATCAATTGAAACATTGGCTGCCGAATATCCAAATTTCGATTGGGCTGCCTATTTTAAAGAAATTGGTGCTGATGTTAAAGAGTTTGTAATTGTTACTCATCCAAAATATACTGCCGAGCTAAATAATATATTGGTCGATGAAAAATTGGAAGACATTAAATTGTACTTAAAATGGAGAGTGCTTGACGAATCGGCCAGTTATTTAACAACTGAGCTTGATGAGCAAAACTTTGCATTTTATGAAACTGTTCTATCAGGTACAAAAGAGCAAAAACCACGATGGAGACGTATGTCATCTGCAACAGGTGGTGTGTTAGGCGAAGCTGTTGGCCAATTGTATGTAGAGAAATATTTTCCTGCCGAGGCAAAAGAGAGAATGGATAAATTGGTTTCTAATCTTAAGATTGTTTTGAGAAGTAGAATTGAGAAGTTGGATTGGATGAGCGAAGACACCAGAAAAGAGGCATTGGCCAAATTGGATGCTTTTGGTGTGAAAATTGGTTATCCGGAGAAATGGGAAGATTATTCGAAACTGGAAGTAGGTACCGATTCGTATGTGCAGAACATGTGGAGAGCTTCTGAATTTGAGTACGCGAAAAATATAGAAAAATTAGGCGAGCCTGTTGATACCAAGAAATGGGGAATGACTCCACAAACTGTAAATGCATATTATCACCCATTGTTGAACGAAGTCGTATTTCCTGCAGCAATTCTTCAGCCTCCTTTCTTTTATATGAATGGCGACGATGCTGTAAATTACGGAGCTATTGGTGTGGTAATTGGTCACGAAATGACTCATGGTTTTGATGATACGGGTCGTAGATTCGATAAAGACGGAAACATGAGAGACTGGTGGACTGAAGAGGATACTGAGAAATTTAATGCAAGAGCAGAGAAATTAGTAGTACAGTTTGATGAGTTTAAGCCTTTCGATGATGTTCATGTTGACGGTAAATTAACTCTTGGTGAGAATATTGCCGATTATGGTGGATTAACAATTGCTTTGGAAGCCTACAAAATTGCATTGAATGGCGAACAACCTGCAGATGTGGATGGTTTTAACAACATGCAGCGTTTTTTCCTTTCATACTCAAAAGTGTGGAGAGGAAATGTAAGAGATACTTACTTAAGAAAGTTGATTAAAGAAGATGTTCACTCACCAGGAAAATACCGTGTAAATGGTGGATTGTTTAACATTCCTGAGTTCTACGCTACTTTCGAAATAAGTCCTGAGTCTCCTTTGTATCGCACAGAAGAAGAAAGAGCTAAAATTTGGTAGATCATAAGTTAATAGTGGTCATCCCGAGGTATCGAGGGATCTGAATTCCATGAGTGTTTGGCAGGAGATCCTTCACTTTGTTCAGGATGACAACACAATATATAAACCGTCTCGGGAAACTGAGGCGGTTTTTTTGTGCTGTTAAGTTTTATTGTTTCTCTTATTTCAGGGTATTATAAAGTACCATGCCTTATAAGGGAAGCACAATTTTATGCTCAAATGAATGCATACCCTACAAATGGCATTGTTTGCTTAACACTTGGACTAAACCCTAATAAGTGAGAAATTTACTACTAAACGGTAATTTGGCAACTTTGACAGGATAAGAATTATGTGAATTTTGTTAGCTTTGGTATTGTTCAATTCTGAAAGGGGTGTTGTTGTTACGGTAAATTTTAAAAACAATAAACTAATTGAAGTTTTGTTTGACTCTGATTGGATTGATAAGGATTTTAAAAATGAACATACCGCTA
>JAESUW010000165.1 GCA_016760525.1 Labilibaculum sp. | reverse complement strand
TGGGATGTTTGTATGCGTTTGCGCGATAACGGAATGCTTGCTAAACCAACTCATGGCGATATCATTCGTTTTGCTCCGCCATTAACAATTAACGAAGCACAATTACGAGAAGCTCTTGAGATTATTAAGAAAACAATGGCTGAATTCGAATAAAAAATTTAGAATAATAAAATGGGCTTTCCAATTAAGAAAGCCCATTTTTTATTTTAAATATACTCTTATCAATTTACTGAATAACTAATTTCGATCGAACAACTTTATCTGAATACTGAATGGTTAAGAAATATATACCACTCGTTAAGTTTTTAAGATCGAAAGCAATCCTATTATTACGAAGACTATTTTCAATATTTCGAGCAGCAATCAATTTTCCTGCTTGATCAAAAATTCTTAAAACACCGTCTTGATCCGAATTTGAAATTTTGATGAAAAATTCTCCTTTGCTTGGGTTAGGATACACCACAATTCCTGTTTCTGCAATTAAATCTTCAATTCCTGTTGTAATAAATACTTGTTGAGATTTTTCACTATCAGGACAAGCATCGTTCGAAGCTGTTAGGCTAACCACATATCCCGATCCATTTATGTTATCCAAAACAAAAGAATGACTTGGTTCAAATTCACTACTAATGATACCATCACCAAAATCCCAAACTATAGTTGTTGCATTAACACTTAAGTTTACAAAATCAACTTGATTGTAATTAATCTCAAATGTGAAATCAGCTAAAGGCGGTTCGATCGGACTCACAGTTACAGAATTGGAATATTGGGTTGTAAAACCTTCTTTTGAGACCTGTGCCCTGTATATGGCATTTGCAACCACATCATCGGATATAAAAATTTCCGAATTTTCACCATTAATATCTTCGTATATTTCATTAAATTCATCATACTTTTGCCACAGAATAACACCATCAAAACCAACCAAAGTGATACTTGAACCAGCACCATAACAAACCAATTCCGGATTTGCCTTAGCCTCACCAGCCCTATTCACATGTGGTTCAGGAATAGTAAATGATTGAGATAATTTAGGAATTATTCCTGTACCTTCAAATTCAAGACGTGCTCCTTCCACTTCTCTTTCACTTGTTGCAGAGAGATCTGTATATTTAACCAAACCGTCAACTGCAATATGAGTAAAAGTTCCTGCTAGTGTCCAGTCTCCAGCATCACCTTTCTTAACTGATATAGGTGTTTCATTATCCGTCTCACAATTATTTCGGTATTGATCCTGCAACTTAAGTTGTGGTTGTCTAAGGAATACATCTCCATTTGTAAGCGGTGCCGATGGTTCTTTAACAATCACCAAATATTTCGACTTTCCATGATGCATAGTCTGTTCAAAGCGAACAGTATCATAGTTGCCTGAATAAATAGACATCGAATCAATTCCTGATTTTTGAAGGATGGAAGTAACAGTCGGATCAAATGTAATTTTTCCTGGTTCCGAAATATCATAATTCCCCTCAAGGCTGCGTATTCCATAACGAATATCAAAAATTAATGACCGCCATGTTTTGTTGTCGGTAAACTCAACAAAGAAACTTTCATCTACATTAGCATTTACAGCTCCCATAATAACAGGTGAAAGCGGAATTACAATATCAAAACTATCTGAGACAACATTAGGAAGAGCATCGGAAGTAAACAGCAAACGTGCTCCCTCTACCCTATTTTCACTGCTTGCAGTCAAATTCAGATAAGTTACAAGTCCTTCTATGGCTGTGATGGTTTTAACGCCCCCTAAATCCCACAAATCAACCACATCTGTTTCTGAACCATCAGAATATTTCGAAGTTAAAATTTGAGTAGAATTATCATTTTCACAATCATTTTTATACTGATCCTTCAATTGCAATTTAGGCTGTTGTGCAAGTGTATCTCCATTATTTTCCGGATCTATTGGCTGATCAATAATTACCATATCTATTGCAACACCATGCTTTATCGATTGTTCAACAATTGCATTGGCGTAACCATTGGCAACAACAATTATTGTATCGGTTCTTGCAATCTGTAGTATCGAATCCCTATCAGGATAGAAAATAATACTACCCGCTTCAATTAAATAAGAAGTATCGACTAAAATTTCGCCGGCAAATGAAATTGCAGAGATAGAATCCCTCCAACTGGCATTGTCACTTGCTTGTATTGTGAATTCATTATCAACTGTAACATCCAAAGCAAGGATTAGTTCAATAATCGGAACAGGAATTTTAAACAAACTGGAAATTACTGTGTCTTTATCGAATGAAAATTGCAGATAAGCGGAGTCTATTGCAATTTCACTTGTCGCAGTTAAATCACTAAAACTAACCATACCACTTACAGATTGAGCTTGAAGAGTTCCACCCAAAGTCCATGCTTTCTGATCATATTTAACTACATCTACCAGTGCAGCGTTATCTCCGGTACAATCATTTAAATATTGATCGCTTAATTTAAGTACAGGTTGTTGAGCCAACGTATCACCATTAAGCTCTGGATCTACTGGATGACTGGTTATCAGCAAACTATCTACTGCACCATGATTTATATCTTGTTGAACTGTATCGTGAGCAAAACCCCGGGACTGCACAATAATTTGAAACGACCCACTTTTTTGCAGAAATTCAGATTCTGCAGGAATCAACTCCAACTCACCAACTTTACTTGTATTATAACTCACAGCACTCAAAACACTATCGTTAACAGTCACTACATTAATACGACTTCTCCACACAGAATCCTCTGTAAAAGTAATTTTGAACGAATTATCAACAGTTGCATCAGTTGCCACATTTAAAACCGGAGCACTACTAACATCCGGAATAGTAAATGAACTTGAAACGACTGAAGTCAAATCTGTAGAGCTAAATTGCAATTCGGCACCTGTTACAGCACCAGAACTATATGCCGACAAATCGGTAAATATTACAATTCCATTTGTTGCAGTTTGCTCAACAGTTCCCTCCAAACTCCAATCTCCGGCATCGTTTCTTGAAACAGTAATGCTTTTTTGAATTTCGGAGGTACATTCATTTGCATACTGATCTAAAAAATGAAGAATAGGCTGTTGTTCAAGCAGATCTCCATTTGTTAGCGGAGCCATCGGTTGTTGAGTTATCTCCATGCTTGCAATTGCTCCGTGTCCAACCTCTTGCTCTACTATCACATTAGTATAACCTAAAGAATGGATAACAATATTGAATGTTCCTGCCTTTTGCAACAACACCTCTTGAGAAATACGAAAAACAATTGTTTCTGTACCTAAGGTATAAGCTGACGCAGGAAGAGTATCACCTTCATAAATAATTGTCGTTAGGCTATTCCTCCAAGTATTATCGGTTGCAAAAAAGTTTAAGGTAAAATCTGCATCTACAGTAACTTGAAATGCAGCATTAATATTTGGAGGATTTAACAGCTCTACAATATCGAAAGGGTCAGAATTTACTGAAGTGAGTCCTACTCCGGAAAATTTAATAAAAGCTCCAGCAACAGCAGTTTCACTTGAAGCTGTTAAATCGCTGTAAGTAAGAACCCCTGATGAAACAGATTGGCTTACGATTCCACCCAAAGTCCATGCCTGAGCATCTCCATTCGTGGCAGTAATCTCAAAAATATCATTACTTCCACAATTATTATTATACTGATCGCGCACTGATACTTTTGGTTGCGTATCTAAAGAACCGCCATTCACCAATGGTGCTGTAGGTTGCCTGTCAATAAAAATAGTATCTGGAATACCATGTTTAATTTCCTGATTGACCGCCGCATTTTGATATCCTCTTGAATAAACTAAAATTTCTTTCGTTCCTGCTACTTGTAATTCAGTACTTTTTGACGGATCAAAAATTAGTTTTCCTGCTATATTTTTGTCGTAAACATCAGATGTAAATACGTTTCCTCCGAAAGAAATTGAATCAATTAATCCTTGCCAACTCGCATTTTCAGAAAAGGTAACATCAAACAATGAATCAACAGTTGCAGTTATTGAGGCAATAAGAGATGGAGCAATAAGAGGTGCTGGAATAATAAATGTCGCCGACTCCTGGCTTGTTAGTCCTGTACCAGAAAAAGTGATTGTTGCATCAGTTACACGATCCGTACTTCTGGCAGTTAAATCGGTAAAATCAACAATCCCATTAGTTACCATTAACGAAGTAGTTCCCTCTACTACCCAGCTTCCTCCTGTTGCATTTGCATTAATTTCTTGTACACTATTTGTTGTACAATCATTTAAATATTGATCTTGTATTTTTACACCTGGCTGAGTTTGCAGTAAACCAGCATTGTTTGCAGGTTGTTGTGGTTGCATTGTAATTACAATAGATGTGGCTGCACCATGTCCAATAGCCTGCAGAACAGAATCTTTCAAAAATGATGTAGAAACGATATAAATATATTCACTGGTGACCGTTTGTAAAACAGGTGATTCTGCTGGCTTAAAAGTTATTATTCCTTCAGCAGAAGTATCGTATGCTTGCGCAGATAACACTTCGGTTCCATATTTAATTTCTGTAATTTGACTTCTCCAAGTTGGATTATCCGCGAAGGTGATATCAAAATTTAAATCGACAGCAGCATCACTCGCAGCAGTTAGTACAGGTGGTGCTGTTAAATCAGGAATATCAAATGTGTTTGAATTAACAGTAGTTAATCCTGATGCAGAAAAAGCAATATAGGCAGCTGTAATTGCAGCACTACTCGATGCCGTTAAATCAGTAAAACTAACAGAACCGTTAGTTACTTGTTTTATTACTATTCCTCCCAATGTCCAAACATTAGCATCTCCTTTTGCCACAGTTATTTCAATCGTATTTTCACTCGTACAATCATTAGCATACTGATCTTTAAGTGTTAAAACTGGTTGGTTTGCCAATAAACTTCCATTTTCAGCCGGTGCTGTAGGTTGAAGGACAATGGCAATATCACTGGCAACTCCATGCTTTATTTCCTGAGAAACACTCGTATTGGTAAATCCTCTTGAATAAACAATCAAATCTTTCGTTCCTGCGAGTTGCAAATTGACACCTAAACCGGGAGCAAATATAATTTTTGCAGACTGTGACTTATCGTAGGCTAGTTCATCTACTATTGCACCACCATAAATAATGGAATCAATAGCCAACTGCCACGTTATATTTTCTGCAAATCCTATTTCAAATACATTATCAACAGTAGCTGTAGAGGAAGCGATTAAATTTGGTGCGATTTGCAGTGATGGGATTGTAAATGCAACAGACACAGCATCAGTTAAAGTAACTGATGAAAAAGTAATCGTTGCTGTAGTCAATTCAGTATCACTCCTTGCTTTCAATCCAGCAAAAGTAAAGATACCACCTGATGCTGTTACCTGTTTAACGCCATCTAAAAACCATGTACCTCCTGATTCACTTGCAATAATTTCGCTTGTGCCATTACCAGTACAATCATTATTGTACTGATCCTGCAATTTCACAACAGGCTGAGTTGCTAACTCTCCGCCATTTGTTGCGGGTGCAGAAGGCTGAATGCTTATTACAAATTTTGTTGCTACGCCATGCTTAATCTCTAAAGATTCAACGGCATTAGCGTACCCACTCGAAACAATTATCAAATTATTTGTAGCCGGAACTTGCAAGAAGGCAGATTGAGATGGTTTTAAGATAATTTTATTTGCTTGTGTAAGATCATAAGCGCCAATTGGCAATACATCTGTACCATATTGAATTTCAGTAATATTATCTCGCCATGTTATATCACCTACAACAAAAGTGATTTCAAAATCAGTGTCCACTGTCGCATCGGTAGGTACAACAAGTGTTGGATGAGCATTTACAGGAATATCAAATGGATCAGACTCAAGCGTAAATGATCCTAGAGAAAAAGTAATTGTTGCTCCAGTTTCCGCGACATTACTGCTTCCCGTTAAACCTGTGAAGCTAACTACTCCACTAGTTGCAATTTGCGGTGTTGTACCTCCTAAATTCCATGTGGCTCCACTGGCAACAACTCCTACTGAACTTGTGCCATCACTTGTACAAGTATTACTAAACTGATCTTGCAGGCTTACGACAGGCTGAGTTGCTAACTCTCCGCCATTTGTAGCAGGTGCTAAAGGTTGTGTTTGAATTATAAATTTTGTTGCAACGCCATGACCTATGGTTTGAGATAAGGTAACACTGCTAAATCCACTAGCTACAAATACTAAATTCGCTGTATTTGCAGATTGAAGTGCGGCTAATGCGGAAGGTGTGAAAGTGATTTCATTGTTCGTTCCAATATTATAGGCTCCCGAAAGAGAAGCCCCTCCATATGTAATGGAAGTTATCTTATTTTGCCAATCATTTAAATTCGTAAAAGTAAGTGTAAATGGATCATCAACAGTTACACCACTTGCGGCACTTAAAGACGGAGGATTTGTAAGAGGAATATTGAATGTGGCTGAATTAATTCCAGTTACATTAGCAGAAAAACTAATTTGAGCTGTTGACACAACCACATTACTGGTGGCTGAAAGATCCGAATAAGTAAGTATTCCTGCATTTGCATTTTGTACAAGTGTACCAGCCAAAGTCCATACACCCGCATCTGCTTTTGCTACAGTAATTTCACGTGGAGTATCACCAGTACATCGATTTCCATATTGATCTTGAACTTCAATTACCGGTTGTGTTGAAAAGACACTTCCATTCACTAAATCAGCTACTGGCTCAATAAAAACACCCAATTTATTAGGTATTCCATGATCAATTGTTTGAGAAAACACTCCATCAAAGTAAGATAGATCAGTAACAATCGTAATATCTATTGTTGTATCATTTTGAAAATAGATACTTGCCGAAGGAGTAAAAACAATTTCTCCAGAAGTTGTACCTGCATCATATGCAGACGGATCAATAACATCATTTCCATATCGTATTTCAGAAATCAGACTTTGCCATGTACCATCATCAGTAAAAACTAAAGTGAAAGGATTATCAACTGATACTCCCGATACTGGATTTAAGATTGGAGGTGTAGTTTGAGCGTGTACAATAATAGTCGAGAAAACCCATAGGAATCCCAAGAGTAAATATTTTTTCATAATTGAAGGACTTTAGATAACTAACATCAGTCTATACCCAAAGCTCATACCACGAACCACAACACTCTTACAGTCTGAATAATACAATCAACCTGTATATTTACACACTTCTACGATATTGGATAACAATTTGAAAAAATTAAAAAAAACCAGTAAACACAAGACTCTCATTCATTTCAAAAGATGACCTCCCATTATGGATGTTTTATCCGTATTCGGATAAAAAAAAGCCGAATCAAATTGATTCGGCTTCTATCCTTAAATTTTATTTTTAATTGCAATATCCTGATCTTTCAAAAGAATTTTGAGATTTTGGAATGTAATATCTTATCTTAAAATCTCTGGAATAATTCACAATTTGAATACCTCGATTTTCTAATCCTCCAAATGCATTTACTCTTTTAAAATGGTAATTGGATTGTAATAAATCCAGTTTAATTTCATTTAAGTGATCAGGAAAACTACGTCCAAAATTACTAACGGCCTTTGAAAAATACCGACACAAGTCAAATGCCCTAAAACTAAAATTATTTGGTTCACATTTAAACTTCTCTCTAAAATCGTCAACAAACGAAGTAACTTTAGTTTCATTATAATCTATCTTATATGGAGTTACCACACTTAAGTTTAAATTATAGAATAACTCTGCGTCTAAGCTGTTATACCTTTGCCATACAGGAAAACCCATTAATCGAATATCGAAACGTTGGCTTAAAACATTTAAATTGGAAATAATATTTTCGACATATGGTTGTTTTGTAGATGGTATTAAAATCACATTTTCAACCGTATCACTTAACATACGTTCAATTCCAAAAAGTCCATATTCATCAAATGAAATCTTCTTATAGCTCATCTCATCGTTTTCCCAATACTTTCCCTTTTCAAACATATTTCGCTCAATATCTGTCACCAATTGAAATTCATTCAAATGCTCGTAACGATCCGGATGAACTACAATCAAATTTCTTGTATCCAAATCATAACAAACAAAGTCAGATATTTTTCCACATATCGACTTGATAGAAGTATTCATTTGAATAACAAAAGGATTTGTTTTTAATGCTGAATTCTTTGGAGAAAGTGGCGAAATAATAGGAATCCCTCTTCTTTGAGCAAAATCAGCTACAACCGAAAATGTACTCCGGTACACTGGTCCAATCATAAAATCCAAATCAGTATACTTTAAACCGTTCAAAATTCGCTGAACTTTCTTAGTGCTTTTTTCTGTATCAAAAACATGAAGGTCTACCGATAATCCTTCCTTTTGCAAAGAATCTACAGCTAAAAGAATTCCTTGATAGAAACGAATAAAATCATGAGACTTACTATAAAGAATCCTCGGATTTCTCTCAGTAACAACCTCAATGGTATCCTTATAAAAAATACTTCTATTTATTGAATCATTTGCATCCAAATACAGAGGTAAAAATAAGGCAATTCTAATTTTATTTTGAGTAATCGGTTTTGGAATCTCATCGGTAACAACAGGATCGGCAATTTGATAATCCTCAGCAATTGTACCCTTTACCACCTCTTTTTCTACGAAATATTCTGGCGGAACCAAATACCTTGGAATTCGAACCCAATCGCCAATCTTTAATGCTCTACTTTTTAATTTGGGATTTAGTTTTTTGAATTTACGAAGATTCATAGAGAATCTTCGAGCTATTGCAGATGCAGTATCTCCCTTTTTTATTTCGTAATAGTAATAATACTTATCGTGTTTTGGTACTAGACTAATCTTTTCTTCCTTTATAATTTTTGGTACTTTAACAACCGAACCCAATCTTAAATTGGGTCCCATATTTGGATTTGAAGACCTTATTGTTTCTACATCTACACCATATTTCTGGTACAGAGAAAACAATGTATCTCCTCTTTTAACAATATGATAAAAGAATTTCTCATCTTCTTTTTTTACTAAATCCGGAGAAAGAATAGTTTCCGAATCTACAACTGGTATTCTCAAAACCTCACCAACATTAACGGTAACTTCAGTTTTTCGATTCACTCGCAGGATAACAGCAAGATCAACACCATATGCCCGACTAATGGAAAACAAGGTTTGCTTCTCTTTAACAAGATGCAAAAAGCAGGTTTGCCCGCCTACAACAACCTTATTATTAGACAGCTCAACTTTTGTTGTTTGAGCTTTTGTAAAATTTATTGCCCCAATAAAGAGACTAATCAGAAGGATACTTCGAAAAAAATAATTCATTAATTATCTGTATTTCAAATATTTGTAGTTAATTCACTCTAGCCAACAAAAATACTAAAGTCAGCTTGGAAAACAAAATATCTACAATAATTGAACCGTAAAAAAAAACAAAATCAAAATTCTTCACAGGAACTTCAATTTTGTCTCACTTCTAATTCAATAAACTCTTAAAATTCAAAGGTTCAATTCTCTACCAAAACATGCTCATCATATTCAAGTTCAAATCTTAATTTTTGCCGCGCCTCATCACTTGCCAAAGCCAAAAAAGTTTCTTTACATTCCTTATTAGCTGCACTCTCTGCCACATTCAAATAAAACTTAAATTTGGCTTTTTCTTTTTTCATCGCAATAATTAAAGCATCCTGATAGGACAAATCATTTCTACAGACATCTACATCCTGAAGACTGCCCGCAATCTTCATATCCTGAATTTCATCCAAATTTAATTCAGAATTCATATCCTTCATCTTCTCAAGACGAAGCATCCTTGCAGTTTTCTCTAAAGCAATATTTCGAAAAAGCCCTTTTACATTCTTCCTGTCCATTCGATCTGCAATCTCAGAATAAAACTCAATTTCATCCATCTCCTTATCTATTGCATAATCGATAATTTCCTCAAATGTCCTAAAAATTTTCATTTCATATTTTATTAATTGATAATACATTACAAACCAAAAACCCAATTTTAATAAGATATTATTTTATTTACTCGATTGATTCTATAAGTTACAAAATAGTAACAATCAACACAAATGAATTTTCAGTACAAAAAAAAGAGCCTTGATTTCTCAAAACTCTTTTTTAGTATTTCAATTAGAATTCTAATTTTCTGTTAGAATATTACTATCGTACTCCACTTCAAAACGAAGCTTATGTTTTGCTTCTTCCATAGCAAGCATAAGGAATAATTTTTTTGAAGGTTCATCTAATGATGCAGAAGCAAGATCATTGTACAATCTAAAGGCTATTTTTTCCTTTTTCATGGCAAGAATTAAAGCTTCCTGATAAGTAATATTTGTTTTATCAACATCTACATCAACTAAATAATCACCAATTTTCATATCAGTAATTTTAGTTTCAGAAACCTGATACTTTTTACCATTCTTAACAGCCTCCAATTTAGCACGATGACCAAGTTCTTCCAAAGCATATTGCTCAAAAGTATCTTTCATCTCCTGATTCTTCATTTTACCAGCAAGTTCTGTATAAAAATCAGCAGCCATTTGTTCTTCATTAATGGCAAAATCCAAAATATCCTCTATTGAATTAAATTCTTTCATAGCTATTAATTTTAAAGTTCTACTTTCTTAGACAAATACTTCTCTTTTAAATAAATATCCATATTTGCAGCTGCTTTTCGACCATCACCCATTGCTAAAATAACAGTAGCTCCACCGCGAACAATATCTCCTCCGGCAAAAACTTCAGGAATCGATGACTGCATTTTATCTTTAACAACTTCAATAGTTCCCCACTTTGAAACCTCTAATCCTTCAACCGAATTTGGAATCAGCGGATTTGGAGAAACACCTACGGCAACTACAACTACTGTTGCTTCAATCATATATTCAGAACCTTCCATTGGAATTGGTCTTCTTCTGCCCGATGCATCAGGTTCACCTAATTCCATTTTCTGAACCTTTATTTGCTTTACACGGCTGTTTTCATCAGCAATGTATTCAATTGGATTCGTTAAGGTAAGAAATTCTATTCCCTCTTGTTTTGCATGATGAACTTCCTCAACACGAGCCGGCATTTCTTCTTCAGAACGACGGTAAACAATAATTGCTCTTTCGGCACCTAATCGTTTTGCTGTACGAACAGAATCCATTGCAGTATTACCACCACCAACAACTACTACATTTTTACCACGTAATATTGGTGTATCCGATTCTTCCGAATCAGCACCCATTAAATTCACACGGGTTAAATATTCGTTTGATGACATAATTCCGTTAGAATTTTCACCCGGAATATTCATGAATCGAGGCAAACCAGCGCCACTACCTACGTAGAATGCTTTATACCCTTCTTTCTTTAAATCATCTAAGCTTGCTGTTTGGCCTACTATATAATTGGTAATAAATTCCACACCCATTTTACGCAAACTCTCAATCTCCACATCAACAACAGCATTTGGCAAACGGAATTCAGGAATACCATATTTTAAAACACCTCCAATTTCATGAAGTGCTTCAAAAACTGTAACATCATAACCTAATTTCGCCATATCGCCGGCAAAAGACAAACCTGATGGACCAGAACCAATCACAGCAACTTTAACACCATTTGGTTCAGCCAATTTTGGAACAGAAATAACACCGGATTCTCTCTCAAAATCGGCAGCAAAACGTTCTAAATGACCAATTGCGACAGAAGGCAGGTTCAATTTTTCCACATAAAAACATTTCTGCTCACATTGTACTTCCTGCGGACAAACACGACCACAAACAGCTGGTAAAGCACTTGTTTCTTTTAAAACAGATGCTGCTTCCAAAATATCCCCGCGTTCAATATATTTAATAAACTTAGGAATATTAATGCTTACAGGACATCCTTCCATGCAAGTAGGATTTACACAATCCATACAGCGTTTTGCTTCAAGAATTGCTTCCTCTTTGGTCAGACCGACATTCACCTCAACCCGTTGAGATTTAATTCGCTCCTCAGGAGCCATTTCTGTCATTTGAACCCTTTCAATCGACATGCGATCTTTGGCTTTTGTCATTTTTTGGAGTTCGACTCTCCACTCTTGTTTACGTTCGTTTTTTATATATTCTTCAGACCTTTCCATTGCCCTATTTTGTCTTTAGTTGATTAATTCTGAAAATGATCCATTTTACCCTTCTCTTCTTCCTTGTAACCTCCTAATCTCGACATCATTTCGTCAAAATCAATTTTATGAGCATCAAACTCAGGTCCATCCACGCAAGTAAATTTCGTTTTACCATCAACAGTAACTCTACATGCTCCGCACATACCTGTTCCGTCAACCATAATACTATTTAAACTAGCCATAGTAGGAATTTCATATTTCTTGGTTAACAAGGAACAGAATTTCATCATTATAGCAGGACCAATGGTTATGCACTCATCTATTTTTTCGCGCTTGATAATCTCTTCCATACCTTCAGTAACCAAGCCTTTTCTTCCGTACGATCCATCGTCAGTCATCACGATAAGTTCATCAGAATTTTTACGCATTTCATCTTCCAGAATCAAAAGATCTTTTGATCTTGCAGCGATAACTGTAATAACACGATTGCCTGCTTTCTTATATCCTTCAACTATTGGAAGTAAAGGCGCTACACCAACACCACCACCGCAACAAAGCACAGTACCAACATTGTGTATTTCAGTTGGCTTACCAAGCGGACCAACCAAATCGGTTATATAATCTCCAACTTCAAGTTTACACAACTTAGTAGACGATACGCCCATTTTCTGAACGATAATGGTAATTGTTCCTTTTGCAACATCAGCACCGGCAATTGTTAAAGGAATACGTTCTCCTTTTTCACCAACACGTACAATTACAAAATTACCTGGCTTACGAGCTTTGGCAATTAAAGGTGCCTCAACTACAATTTTCACCACTTTTTCTGAAAAATCCTCTTTTTCAACTATCTTGTTCATTACTTTCCTTAAATAAATGAATGAATAATACCGATTATTAATTTGTATGAGCCCTTTTTGCGCTTTGCTTCTAATGGCTAACAAATTAGATATCGGCATTATACCTTACTAATTACCGGGCTGTAAATAGCCCAAGCTGTTTTGTAAATGGTATAAAATACTAAATAACTGTAACACCACAATTCAAACGATCTTATTCGCAATCGATTCCATCCTGATATTACAGCACATATTTATGGTTCAAAAGTATAAAGAAGTAGGATTCCAGCCTAGCCAAATACCGATAAATTAGCACGGGAAAATACTTTAGGATGAATCTAAATAGGCAATACTCTCCCTTTTCAATTCGTTAAATTAGCGATCAACCATTATTATTAATTTTCACCTGATCTCATATAAACATTTCCAATTTACATCCTCAAAAAAAATTATAACTAAAAACAGGAATATCAATAAAATCATTCAGTTTAATTTGGTGAAAAAACGCCAAAACAATTATTACAGAATAACTTTTTAATTCAAAAAAAAACAAAGGAGAATCATTATAATTCTCCTTTGTTTTTCTCTTTTATTAAAATCTATTTACTCCTCTTACAATTTAACAGCAACTCCTTCGTAACAAGCTTGATAGATCGCTTTGATTTCTTCAAATTTTGGTTTTCTTGGGTTAAAAAGAGTACAAGGATCTTTCATTGCATTTTCAGTCATTCTATCCAATTTAGCATCCCAATCTTCCTGGCTAATACCATATTCTTTTAAAGAACCAACAACACCTACCGATGAACGTAAAGCTTCAATTTCCTGAGCAAAGTCTTCTGCTGTTGATTTGCCAAATAGTCCTGCTAAATCAGCATATTTATCAGTTACCTTAGAGTTGAAACGAGTGACGTTTGGCATTAAAATAGCATTCCCACAACCATGAGGAATACCGAAAGTACCACCAATTTGATGAGACATAGAGTGAACGATACCCAACCATACATTCGTAAATGCCATGCCCGCCATACAAGAAGCATCGTGCATTACCTGACGAGCTTCTAAATTATTTGGCTCTTCGATAACAGTAGGCAAGGTTTTAAAAACAAGATCAATAGCCCCTTTTGCCAATGAATCGTTATAACGGTCAGCAATGTTTGAAACATAAGCTTCAACCCCGTGGCTCAATACATCCAGACCTGTATTTGCAGTTACATGAGCAGGCATACTGGCACATAGTTCACCATCAATAATGGCAACATCAGGAGTTAGCTCATGAGAAACAATAGGGTATTTGGTTCCCTTTTCTTTATCAGTAATTACCGAAAGACCTGTCATTTCGGTACCCGTTCCACTAGTCGAAGGAATAGCTACGAAATAAGCCTTGTTACGCATAGGCTTTACTGCAAATGGAGCCGCTAATTCTTCTAGTTTAGAATCTGGATACTCATAATAGATCCACATTGCTTTTGCTGCATCGATAGCCGAACAGCCACCCAAACCAACAATTACATCAGGTTGCTCCTGAGTAAAGAAATCAGCACCTTTCAATACTGTGTCGATTGAAGGATCAGCTTCAACTCCTGAAAACACAACCGATTCGATGTTTGCTTCTTTCAAGTATTTTTCTGTTCTTTCAAGAGATCCATTTGCTTTTACAGAGTTGCCACCGATCACGATAACTGCTTTTTTCCCTTTTAATCCTTTTAAGTTTTCAAGACTACCTAGTCCGTGAAAAATCTCCTTTGGTACAATAAATTTTGCCATAATTCTATTTTTTTATTTTTATCAAACAAAAGTTCTATTGAAAGCTGGTTTCAATCGGGAACACTTGCTTACTGATTACGATGACAAAAGTAGGACAAGACCCTTTCAGTATGCTTACTGAAAAAGTTCATTCGTTTATTAAAAAAGGTCAARCTTAAATTCGAGGAGTKTTATTTRAATTYARCATCGTGMCAAACACACTAARAYAGRGGKATTCTGATCTRTTTTMATTATTCTGAAATATCAGTYGGACTGATTCCAAATTTRTTTTTAAAGGCAATGCTAAAATTAGAAAGGTTRCTATATCCAAAATCAAAATAAATATCCGAAGCCTTCARATCTTCATTCTCCAACATTTCCTTCGCTCTTTGCAAACGCTTATCTTGYAGCCATTTTCCMGGAGARRCTTKRTATTCGGTAATAAAATTGCGTTTAAAAGTAGATAAACTCATATTGCATAAGAAAGCGATTTCTTCCAATTTAAGRTTGGAATACACRTTGCTCTCAATCGTCTTTTTAAAAGGAGAGGTTTCTTTAGAGATTAAAGAATAYAAATACAWYTCAAATTTCTGACCRTRTTTGGTAAGCAGATAAAGCATRATCTCATCGAACTTAAGCGAAAGCATATCKGCATTAAAATTCGAAGTCRTGAGGCTCATTTCAGACAAAGTATCCAAATAAGAAGCAATATAGGCGTCGTTTTCGATAATGAAGAAAGGTACTTCATCTTTAAGACAAGCCTTGTTTTTACCGTATTTTGCTAAGAAAGCCTTTAGTCTATCTTCCGAGAAGAAAAAAAGCTTGCAGTAATAAATATCGTCCTTGTCAAGCAGCTCTGTCCAAAGCCAATTCCCTTTGCGGATAAGCAGGGATTGTTCCTTACTCACCATAACCGATGCATCAGCAAAGTGAACCTGCTTTTTACCCACCTGCAAAAAACTAAACATGTTCATGCTCAGGTTGACCTTACTCTTTACCACATCGCTGGTCATTTTAAAGTCGTAAACAAAAAGATCCTTTATCGATTCTTTTTCCTTTAAATATATTTCTGGAATATTTTCTATTGACATGGCTTAGGTTTTATACAATAAAAGTAAACATTATTTGAACTAAATGATGAAAGAAATTTTAGCTATTGAATAGACTAGCTTGTCAGTAAAAGAGATTTAAGAAAAATAAGTTAATTCTATCAAAATTATTATTGATTAATACTTTTCTACATAAATTCATTAGTCTTTTATTATTTGATGGCTAATAAACGATGGTTTTGCATTAAAATAGGTGTAAAAAAGAATAAAAATAAATGTGAAGAATGATTTGTGATGAAGGCTTTATAAACACATAAAATCTAGACTTATGTCAGATCAACAAGACTTATTAGATCTCTTAGGTGAGATTAAAGCTGTTCCTAAAAGAACAGATTAAACGATGCGATATGCCTGTTGGTATCTATTTGCATGAATGTGAAAACTTGCACATCCGAGCAAGTGTCGATTTACCTGAACTAACTGCTGTAGGTATGGCTGCCGAACTGCTGGCAAAGCTATTGCCTAATACGGGAGCTTTGCGAACAGCTCAAAGTAATTGGGAAGAACTGAACACCGTACGCGATGAAGCCAAGGAAGCTTGGAAGACTGAATGGCCTGCTTTTCTTGAATTCCGTAACGATTTAATCGATCATATGGAATTTGCCTACCGTAACAATGAGGCTTTATTAAAGAAATTGACGGCAATTAAACAAGGTGATTCTCATGCTGATGCAATTCAGGATATGGCAAATCTTTCCGTATTAGGGAAAGCAAATTTAGCGCCACTAGAGACCATCAATTATAATGTAACTTTAGTTGATAAGGCAGCCGAAGAAGCTGACAAAATGAGTGGCCTGCTAGGGCCGTTAACGGTCATATGTATGTGGATGACGAAATTAAAGTGGTTCGCGACCAAGCTTACACCTTATTAAAACAAGTAGTGGATGAGATTCGTAAATATGGACGTTTTGTTTTTCGTAAAGACGCAGATCATGCAAGATCTTATTCGAGCAAATACAGCAGAGATAAGAGCAGCGCTGACAGAAAAAAGCAAGCAGAACAAGCTCAGAAATAATACCTGATAAACCATACAAGAAATAGAGAAGCTCATCACTTCTCTATTTTTATGCTCTACATTCTGATTCTACGATTCCGTTCGCTCCTCGAGCTGTTCTATTCGGTAGTTTTGAGCTATTCTGTTCATCGTTTAACTCTTTCAGCTTGTTATTTGATATGTTCCGTGCGTTATTTCTCTTGTTCCGTTTGCAAACGGAAGGGTATCCAACCCGAACGGAAAGCCTCAGCTAGCGAACGGAAGCACAAAACTACCGAGCGGAAAGGCTCCCTGTACGCACGGAAACCTAGCCATGCCGAGCGGAAGGGGTTAATTTGCGAACGGAGCTATCGTTTGTCGTTTAAACCTCACAGATTATGAAATTGCAAGAATAAATCTGTCAGGTTTTCGAAACAAAAAAAGAACCTCAGATTCCTTTATAAAAAAAAACCGAAAACGTCGAAAACCTGTTGGCGTTCCCCTTGCAGAAACTTCAATTAGTTAACGCTACAGGGTACAAGTACGCCGACAGCTTGTTCAAATTCAAACTTTGTGGTTTGTGCTAGTAGTTTAAACCTGACAGATTATTTACAATAATGAGAATAAATCTGTCAGGTTTTTGAAACAAAAAAAGTGAGACCCCTCAATTTCTT
>JAESUW010000077.1 GCA_016760525.1 Labilibaculum sp. | reverse complement strand
TTTTAATAATCATCGTTAGATAAATTTGGATTGGCAGAAAGCTCGGCACTTGGAATTGGATAGATATTGTACTTATCATCCACAGCCTTTCCATCTTTCACTCCGCCTTTCCATTGCCAGATGTATTTGTTACTGGTAAAACATCCGAAGCGCACCAAATCAGTTCTGCGAACACATTCCCAGTAAAGCTCTCGGGCTCGTTCATCAAGGAAAAATTTGTAAGGGATACCGTCGGTAGTTGCAATCAATTCACTTTCGCTCACCAAGGCTGCATTTCTATGACTTCTTAAATCATTTACATAGCTTAGTGCGGTAGTCATATCCTTCCCTGAACGAGCTGCTGATTCTGCATACATCAAGTATGCATCAGCCAAACGAAACATTGGGAAATCGGTATTTACTCCATCACTGGTGGTATTAGTAGCCGCCTCTCCGGCATCGGTTAAATTGCTCCACTTTTGAACAAAGTAACCTCCGGTTCTATCATCTATGCCATTATCCATGTACTGATTTTGTCCTTCGGTATAAAACATGGCCCGACTGTCATTCTCCAGATCAAAAAGAGCAGGAACTTCGCCTCTGATACGAAACATACTCCAGGCAAGCGTACAACCTACCTCTGCGGCTGCAGCGCCATAATCCGTATCCACTTCTCCACAAACCAAATAAGTAGTTGCTCCCCAAGACAATACACTTGTACCATCAACCACTAAAGGGAAAATTATTTCATTACCTCTCCCCACACGTAAATGGTTATCGGCATTAAACAATTTACTATAATCAGATTCCAAAGCATAACCTTCATCAATCACCTTTTGGCTGTAAATCATACAAGAATCGTATTTTGCTCCGGCATCGTATACTTCAGCATTCAGGTACAGTCTTGATAACAGCATCCAGGCTGCCGCCCGAGGTGCATGCCCATATTCGCAGGCATCTACATCAAGCATGCCTTCGCTGCAATCTTTTAATTCGGTAACCAAAAAATCAAATAGCTTAGCTGCTTTTATCTCTTCGGGCAATTTAGAACTACCAATTACCGATTCATCAGCAAAAGGTACATCGTGAAACAGATCTATTGCATGAAAGTAAGCCATAGCCCTAAGAAATCTGACTTCTTCGCGATATAATTTGATTTCTGCTTGCTCCTCATCGGTGAAAGCCGATATCTTACTATCAACAGCATTCTTCAAAAACTCGTTGCAAAGTGATATTGAATAGTAACATCTGTAATACATATCGGCCACCCAAGGATCATTGGCATCCCAGCTTAGAAAACTTAAATCACCAATATTATCACCTTCTATCCAGGTTGAGCCCAGTTCATCTGTTCCTGCTTCCTGTACGTTAAAATAACAACGCATATAATCGTAACCATTATTACTGCTAAGATCAGCGTCTCCTCCTCCTTTTTCCTGACCTGCCGTAACAAATGAAGAATAACATTTAGCCAGTGCGGAAATATAATTAGCCGGATCTGAATAAACCGTTTTTGAGGTTTCTTCAACATTCGGATATTGATTTAATTCATCCGTGCAAGCGGAATGAAGTAAAACAACTGTTACCAAGAATATATTGATTAATTTTTTCATCCGTTTATAATTTTTTTTAGTTGTCAGATGGAACTTACCTTGAATTAAATAATCATGCTCGTATGTGAGTTAATAATTATTTAATCATGGACGTTTCATAATTTTAGTCTCAAATTTTCAGTGTGTTTAAATTCCTTTACTACTTTCACCTTAGGGCTTAGTTTAAAAATCGATACCTAAGCTTAGAGAAAAAATTCTCGGACGAGGATAGAAAGACTGGTCTATCCCTCCTGAAATTTCCGGATCGACACCTGAATATTTGGTGATGGTAAATACATTTTGAACCATTGCAGTCATATTCAGGTTAAATAAATCCTTTATCCTTCCAAAATTATATCCTAAGGAAATATTATCCATCTTAATAAAAGAAGCGTTTTCCACATAGTAATCAGATAAATACTGACGACTTTGGAAACCTGTTTCCAAATAGCTTTTATGAAGATTATTTAACTGAGACGAATTATACGACATGGTTCCATATGCTCCGGCATTCATTGACAGTCCGTTGTATACATAATTATCAATACTGGAACGAAGACTTGTGCTCAAATTCCATTTTTTATAGCGTAAAGATGTACTGAAACCTAAGATATAATCAGGCGATGGCGAGTGATAACGGTATAAATCGCTCGAATTAATAGTTCCATCATTGTTTAAATCAGCATAAGCACCTTCAATTGGTTTTCCTGTTTCGTCGTACAACTGATGATATACGTAAAACATATTTGGCGCATATCCTTCTGTTAACACCTGAAAATAGTAGCTGTCAATAGTTGATCCTACCGAAGTATTTGAAATCTGTGTTCCGGGTATTATGGATAAGTTTTTAATGGTTTGCTTTTGCCAGCTTGCATTAAAACTAAAATCCCAGGTCCAGTCTTTGTTATCCAAAGGAGTAACATTAACAGATAGCTCAACTCCTTTACTATCCACATTGCCCACGTTGGTTAATATTCTTTTATCGAAGTTAGTACCTGCAGGCGAAGGAACAGTAGCTAATAAATCTTCTGTTTTACGTGTGTAATACTCTACTGATCCTGATAAACGATTGTTAAAAAACCCAAAATCGACTCCGTAATTATAAGCTTTTGTTAACTCCCATTTTAAATCGGACACATAGGCTTCGGGGCGATAAGTATTAATGATTGAATTGCCAAAAATATACTGTGCGCCATTCTGACTAATGGTATAAACAGGTAAATAGCTATAGTTCCCAATTCCTTCCTGTTGGCCGGTGATACCGAAGCTGGTTCTCAATTTCAAATTGCTTAAAAAATCTATTTCGTTCAGAAAAGATTCTTCTGATAATCGCCAGGCCAATGCAACAGATGGGAAAGTACCCCAACGGTTATCACTATTAAAGCGGGAAGTTCCATCCGCACGAACAGTGGCCGTTAGCATGTATTTGTCCTGTAAAGAATAGTTTACTCTTCCGTAGTAAGAAATTAAAGCATGACGTTGGTCATCGGCAGCCACCGAACTTTGTGATACACCAAGGGTATTGGTTTCCTCGTAAGCATTAGAGGTACTTTTCCAAGTCTGATAATCGTATCCCAATGTTACATCTACCTTACTCTGTATGCTTTCAAATTCTTTTTTATAGTTCAGATAGGTTGTAATTAATTTGTTCTCCTTTTTTTGAGGTCCGTACGTATAATCGCGTCCGTCTGTCACATAAAATTGTGCGGCAGTTGAAGGAACATAAATTTCGCCTTCGCCTTTTGCATAATCGTAACCTAAAGTAGCATGCAACCTAAGATCAGGAAGAAAATGAAGCTTGTAATCCAAATCCAGATTTCCGATTATACGGCTCACCTTACTGGTTGATGAATACTGATTCAATGTACCCAAGGGATTTAAAACTGCTCCCGTTACCGGATTTCCGTTTTCATCAACAGCCTCATTATAGCCTCCAAAACCCGAGTTTCCTGAGTAAACCGGAATGGTAGGATTGTATGTAGAAGCGCCCCATATTGCATCTGTATTGGCAAAGCTATTTTTATTATATGACCCTTTTAAACCCACATTCACCTTTAAATGATCTTCGAAAAAGGAGGGCGAAACAGAAAGGTTTCCAGTAGTTCTTTGTGCATTATCCGTTTTTAAAATACCATCCTGATCGTAGTAACCAGCCGAAAAACGATAAGGAATATTTGCCAAAGATCCGGACACACTTACATTGCTGTCGGTTCCATATGCAAATTGAAATATCTGATCATTCCAATCCGTTTGATTAGATCCCAACAGTGCCTTTTGCGCATCGCTGCCTTCAACTTGAACGGCTTCACGAAATTTAGTTGTTGACAACATATCAGCCAGTTTGGATTTTATTTGCAATGAATTGGTTGAGTTAAAATTAACTCTGATCTTATCTTTAGAACCTTTTTTAGTTGTGATAATGATTACCCCATTTGATGCCCGGGAACCATAAATCGCAGTTGATGATGCATCCTTAAGGATAGTCATACTCTCGATATCATTAGGGTTAATCAAACTTAAAAAGTTATTGCTGTTCCCGCTAATACCACCTGCTTCAAGAGGGATACCATCCAAAACAATTAAAGGATCGTTGCTGGCATTTAAGGAAGCTCCGCCACGAATACGAATAGAACTACCCGATGTTGGAGAACCACTTCCGGAGATAATCTGCACTCCGGAAACCTTTCCGTTAATTAACTGAGCAGGAGAACTTATAATTCCTTGATTAAAATCCTTAGACGAAACATTCGACACAGCTCCGGTTAAATCGCCTTTCCTTTGCTCACCATAACCTATAACTATCACTTCGTCCATATTCACCACATCAGATTGCAGCTTTATATTGTAATCAGCCTCGGGGCTTACGATTACTTCCTGGCTTATGTAACCGATAAATGAAAACACCAATACTTCCGATTGGTTAGCCTCAATGGCAAAAATACCATCGAACATGCTAACGCTCCCCCTTTGGGTTCCTTTCACTATCACTGTTGTGCCAGGGATAGGCTCATTCGTTTTGGCATCTGCAACCAAGCCATTAATTTGAGTTTGTTGAGCGAAAGCACCCAGTCCACAGCACAAAAACAGAATGATTGAAACCAAACGTAGTTTAAAACTATTCTCCATGTCTTATTTTTATTAAAAGATTAACGAACTATCAGGTATGAAAACCTTTGCATAAACAGGGAAATTTCCAATCCCCATCATGCTATTTTCTGTATAAAATTTCATTTGCTGAAAATCCTAATTGTCAGCAAAATCAGATTAGTAAATAAATGACATACAAGACGATAAGCTCCTTTATATCCTTAATAAAGAAATTCTTCTCATAAAATCATTTTACTTTGGCCAACTTGAATGGAATTCCGAGTTATCTGTTTTCCCATTTGCAAGTATGCCATTGGGGCAGTTTTAGGGATATGCCGTTCTGCATATCTTAAATTCGTGTTTTTTCATAGATTTTGATTTTAAGAATTACTATTTTATCACTTGAAACACTGCAGAAGGATTGCATGCCTACCTCTTCTCCAATATTTAATAATACATTATACCATTTGCATTATACCTTACTATTTATAGCCCAGGAAATAGTAAGGTATAATGCCGATATATAATTTGTTAGCTATTAGAAGCGAAGCGCAAAAATGGCTCAGACAAATTAATAACCGGTATTACTATTCTACATGGACTTCCAAAGTACCATCCTGTAAACCATCCGAGACAACTTTTAATACAATATCACCCGATAATTCTCCAGCCTTAACCAAAGCTGTTGCTATTCCGGCTTCGGCATTAATAGGATTAGCTCCAATGATCTCTGCGGCTCCATCAACAAAAAATTGAACACTGTTTTCGGCCAAAGGAAGTATATTTCCTTCCTTATCGACTACCGCGGCATGTACAAACACAAGGTCGTTGCACCCGCTTGCTAATTTTTTACCACTCTCATCAATCCATAATTTCAAAGCAAGAGCTTCGCCCGGAGTTTTATGAACTGCTTCCGAGACTACTTTGCCATCCACATATCCTTTTGCCACCAATTCGCCTGGTGTAAATGAGGTTAAATGAAATGAAAACGGAGGATGCGCTAAATGAGTACTATTTTTATCCTGATCGGGCTTTTGTTTCCCTGCACTTTTGCCATTTACCCACAATTCCACTTCCTCACAGTTGCTGTAAACTTTCACATTTAAAAAGGATGGATCATTGTAATAATTGGCAATAAAAACCATTGGTTCTGAAAATTGTTTCAATTTTGATTCTCCAATATTTGTCTGACTTTGGTAAAAATAATAGGCGAATTTAGGCAGACGGAAAATATCCATGATTCCAGAAGATTCCAGATCCGGTGCATAGCCACGGTTGTAATCAAACATCAGCCAGTTGGCATCACCTATTGCTTTTCCTTGAAGATTACTGTTGTGAGCCTCTTGATAATTCAAAGCTTGCTGCGCCAATCGTTTTTGACCATAAGCTCTTAATTGCCGCGAGTTACGCTCCTCATCAGACAAATCCTGAAAGGCTTTTTGATTAAAACCGGCATTTTGAGCATAGTATTCCCAATCTCCATATTCAGCAATAAAAAATGGCTTGTCTTTTTCATATTCATTCCAATAATATGGGGGCTTAGCATGTTGACGAGCGGGATTAAAAACATCGTATGCAAAATCTGTCCAGCCACAGGTATAAACATCCGTTCCGGGATATTCTTCGTGAACTGCTTCATGTGACTTCTCCATAAAAGTCTGACTCATTGCTGATTCATTCAAGGAAGATTCCCACATTATTACAGAAGGATGATTACGATCGGCCCGAACCATTTTACGTACGTCCTGAATTGCATTTTTCTGAAACTTCTCATCCCCAAAAAACTGCCAGCCAGGTATGGCATCCATAACCAATATTCCCAACTCATCGCAAGCATTCAAAAAGGCCTTACTTTGAGGATAATGTGACAAACGAACTGTATTGAAACCTGCCATTTTAATTTTCCAGGCATCTCTGTAATTGGCATTGTCTGAAATAGCATATCCCACATATGGATATTCCTGATGCCGGTTGGTTCCTCTCAAGTACAAAGAATTTCCATTTATTGTAAATCCGTCTTGTGCAGTGATGCTAAATGTTCTGATTCCTACTTTTACATCCTTACTATCCAACTCTTCTCCCTTCGACAATAGCTTAAGCTTTACTGTGTATAGGGATGGCGAATCGGGCGACCAAAGTTTTGGTTGCTTCACTTCTATATCCACATTTAGTATTGCTGTAGAATTAGATTTTATGACTTGTATTTGAGAAGAACGCCCTATTACTGCGTCACTCTCATCAATTAATTCCAACTGAATTTTCACTTCCTGTTCAGTGGACAAATCGTTTTTAACATCCACCTGAACATGAACCTTAGCCGACTCTTCACTAACATTACTATAGGTAACAAATACACCTCCAGCAGCGATGTGATCCACCTCCATCTCGTTCGAGATGTGCAAAGGATCTTTTACATCCAGCCAAACATTGCGATAAATTCCACTATAGATATTAAAGTCAAGTACTTTTAATGATTTTCCTGGTGGAATGACAGGATTATCTTCATTATTCAGTTTTACAAGAAGACAATTATCAGCTCCAAATTCAACATCTTTTGTAATATCCACATAAAAAGGAAGGTAACCTCCCAGGTTGGTATAAAGCAGCTTACCATTCATAAATACCTCTGCAACCTGCATGGCTCCTTCAAAATACAATCCCAGATGCTTGTCTGACAAATCTTTGGAAAGCGAAAAATATTTTCGGTAAACACAGGTTCCCTGCCACTGATCTCCCTTAATCACCAAAGGTTCTATATTGGCAGTATGAGGCAAAGAAACTTTTTCCCATAAAAAATTTTTGTCTTTATGATTTATCAATTCATCAACCGGGATCTTTACATCTTTAACAAACTCCCATCCCTTATTAAACGAATTTATTCCTTTCACATACTCTCCCTTGTGTGTCTGTCCACACGACAAAAGTCCCGCACAAAGAACTAATACAAAACTTATTTTCAACATAAATCTCCTCATCACCTTCAATTCTTATCAAATATTGTTACTTATTTTTTTTGTAGTCGTACGACATATAATCTATTCCATCTGTTAGGTTTCCCGACGAATCGAAAAAGGTTGCATTATCCCAGGCAGAACCTTTTCCCCACAAATCTTTCATGTTCGAAGAAATCCATGCCGGCTCCCAATACATAACACCTTTAGCTCCTGCATCCATCATGTTTTGCGTCAAATCAATCAGGAATGAACGTTGCCCTTCCACACTAATCGGATAGCCTTCTATTGCACTTTCTTTTCCAAAAATGTTGGTGTGGCTATCATTATCTTCAAGGGTATATGGATAAGCTGTTTCAAGAATCATCACATCCTTATTAATATCGGCACGTAAATTTTTAACCACATTGGGTAATTCCGAAAAAGAGACTTCAGTGTGCCAGTGTGGATAATATGAAAATCCTGCCACATCAAAATCGGTAACACCTGCTTTATTCATAATTCCTTTGTACCAAAAGTCCAGATTTTTTGGATCTGCTACATGAAGAGCAATAATGGTTGACTTTCCTGTTTTGGCATCAATATCTCTTACTGCCTTTATTCCAGCATTTAATACTTTTCCCATATTAACCCAATTGTCATCACAAATGGATAGTTTTGGAAAATCCTCATTCGTATCGGTATGCATTAATCCGCAATTGGTTTCATTGCCTATCTGTACCATTTCCGGTAACAAATTCTCTTTGTTTAACTCGTTTAAAACATGATAGGTATACTGGTAAACAGAATCAGAAAGCACATTAACATCTGTAATGTTCTCCCAGGCCTTAGGTACTGTCTGATGTGCGGGATCTGCCCATGTATCGGAATAATGGAAATCAAGATTAACAGCCATGCCTTGTGCTTTGGCTCTGCGAATGGATTTTTTCACATCAGCAAAACCACTATATAAAGAACTGTTCTTTCCGTAAACCTGGTAAATCCAATCCGGATTATTCCAAATTCTAAGTCTCACCATATTGGCTCCATGTTCTTTACATATCAAATAAACATCTTTCGCCTTCCCATTCTCTTTATATACTCCATCAAAATCTTCAACTTGTTTTACATAGGAGAGATCTACTCCCATTACAAACTCTTTTACAGGTTTTACTGCCAAATCAGAATCTTTACTTTCCTTATTTCCTCCTTTGGCAGCACAAGATTGATTTATAAGTAAAATTAAAAAGAGTGCAAAGCTTTGCTTTATTACATTCATGGTCATATTGTATCTTTAACATTTGAAATTGCCTTCTTAAATAGTTGCAATAAAAGTAAACAAGTATTTAATCTGCCACTTTGTTAAGACATACCAATTGTTGTTCAAATCTTACTTTTTGCACAAAAGACCTAAAAACACTCCAGTCAATTATTTAATAAATAGTTTACGATTAGTTCATTTCTTACCAAAACTTGCAGGTATCATACACGATAGCCACTCTTAGTAAAATTTCAATATATTTACGATTAACTTCTATCTCAATAGATCATTAGATATTAGACTTGAGATATTAGATTGATTTACAGCATGCTTATTTTCAAATCGTAAGGTTGATATATTCAGAAAATAATCCTATAAATCAGACTCTAACAAAACCTCACGAACTATTGTATCTAAGTTATTACAACAGTTAAATTTGCTTAAAGCATTCGTGGTATTTTATTTTTGATCAGTACAAATGGCAAATAATATTCCAGATAAAAAAGAGCCTAAAACACAGGTACAATCCATGCTGTTAAAACTAATAGCGGTATTGCTTTATGTGCTCCAATTTATGCCTGTTTATGCCATAGAAGTTCCCTCTTTGTATTTTACCAATTTAAGACAAGAAGATGGACTTCCTTCAAACATCACCAATTCGGTAGTTCAGGATCAGAAAGGATTTATTTGGATTGGCACAGCAAACGGGGTGTGCAGGTACGATGGTTTTACAACTATTGTATTTAAAAATGATGGTTCTCCAAATTCCTTACCCACCAACAACATTAGCTCTTTACTAATTGATGACGATACGTTATGGGTTGGAACCTGGAAAGGTTTGTGCAAAATAAATACCAAAACCTTAGAAATAAAAAGAGTGAATCTGGGATCCGATATTACCATTCGCTGTCTTTATAAATCGATTAATAACAGAATTTGGATTGGAACTTCAAATGGGCTTTTGGTTTACAACAAAGAGCTAAATAAATTCGATTTTTTTAATGATATCAATAGTGAATTAAGTCACTCTACAATACGATGTTTTTATGAAACAAAAGACGGTTCCCTGTGGATTGGAACCTATAATCAACTGAACCGCTTCAAAAACGGGAAATTTAAAGCGTTTAATTTAAAAGGGGATTATAAACCCTACTTAAAAAATAATTTGATATTGGATATTTGTCCCTTTTCGGAAACAAACGATTCAATTCTTTATATTGGAACAGAAACAGGACTCGCCGTTTTTAACACAAACAGTTTTAAACACGAATTGTATAACAGCTCAAATACCAGTATCAGTAACGAAGTTGTTAAATGCATTCATACGGATGAAGATAAATTATGGCTTGGAACCGATTTTGGTTTGTCAATATTCGACAAAAATCTAAAATGTATCAATACCTACTTCCACAATCCCATTATTAATCACAGCATTACCAACAATGTTGTGTGGGATATTTTTCGCGACAGCAACAATACATTATGGTTTTTAACATCCAATGGCATCAGCCTCATCAATAAAGAAAATCCGTTTTTCAAACTTCATGAAGAGTTCTATTCTGTAGACAATCAAAAAGCAGGAAATCAGATCCGCGATATACTTGTAACAAAAGATGAAACCATGTATATGGCAACCATTCACGGAGTAATTATCCGTCATCCTCACACCAATAAAAAGACTTATTTTACCGCCAACAGCAAAGACAACAATAAATTATTACTCGATAATGCCTACGCTCTGGCAGAAGGCCCTTATGGTCGTATTTGGATTGGTACAGCAGGTGGAATTAATGTGTGGGATCCTAAGCTGCAAGTGATGAAATCCATTAGTGCGAACAAAAGTAATGGCTTAACCTCAAATTACATCAGCTCTTTTGCCATCACTAAAAATGGTTCGGTATGGGTGAATGCATGGGAAGGTGGTATTTTTAAACTCACCGGAAATATCAAAACCCTTGAAGCGATTCATTTTACCAAGGCTGAAGATTCTGCTCCTAATTTTATTTATGCCTGCAATGAAAACATTTACTACAGCAAGGCCAATAAGCTGTGGACAATAAATAATAACACCTTAACAACGGAACAAGTTGGTGAAGTTAACAGCCATCTTGAAAATCGGTCTATTTCCTGCATGAACACTTCAGGGAATGAATCGATTTGGATTGCAACAGACAATCAATTAATCAACTACTCACCCAAATTAAAGAGTGTAGTTACCTATCCATTTAGTAATCCTGTGATTCGCGATCTAATTAGTATTGAAACAGATCAGAAAAATAATATCTGGATGGCCGGATTGACTTCAGTAATCAAATACGACAGCAGCAATGGAGCTATCATTTCCATGCCTCTAAATCCGCATTACCCTTTAAAGAACTTCTATTCTCAATGCAGTGCAAGTTCAAACTCAGGCTACGTGTATTTTGGGGGTGACAACGGTTACGTAGAAGTAAATGCGAATATGGAAGATTTTCAACCTATTGATCCAAAATCTGTTATTTCCGGTATAAAAGTGGATAACGATCTGATTACCCCTCGCAATCATTCAAAATTATTAGAAAAAGACATTGCCTATACCCATAAAATGACCCTGAAATATTCGAACAATTCGGTCACATTTTTCTTCTCCACTTTAAACTATTGGCTACCCAAAAAGAGTCATTTCCGATACCGTCTCAACAACTTGGATACAGACTGGCACAGCACTCAAAATGTTAATTTTGCAGCCTATTCAAACCTGAAACCAGGAAACTATAATTTAGAAGTTGAAGCCATCAATTATGCAGGAATTCAAAGCAAAGCAACAACCAAGCTGGCTCTTGTTATTCTACCGCCTTTATGGTTAAGCAATCCCTTTATAGTATTGTACCTGTTCCTGGGCGCATCATTAATTTATTTTGCTTTCAGACTCTACAATAAAAGACAAAATTTAAACAACCAATTGCGCATCGCCAATCTGGAAAAAATTCACTCTGAAGAAATATTGAATACAAAACAACAATTCTTCACGAACATATCTCATGAATTCCGAACTCCGTTGAGTTTAATAACACCACCCATTCAACAGGTTCTAAAATCGGGTGCACTGCAAGGGAAAAACCTTGAGATGCTGAAGTTGGCCGAGAAAAATTCAAAACGTTTACTCACCCTCATTAACCAGATTTTAGATTTCAGAAAATTGGAAAGCCAAACCATACCCTTGCTTAAAAAGCACGTAGAATTAACAAATTTCTGCGAGGAAATATTTGATTCTTTTAAAGATATGGCCTCCCGAAACGAAGTAAATTACACATTAACCTGTGATATTGCACCAGTCAATGTAATTCTTGATAAAGAAAAAATTGAAGCCATTCTATTCAATTTGCTGATTAATGCCTTTAAGCATACTCCTCCCGAAGGATGTATTGAATTGTCTGTTACTACTGTAAACGATGAAAATCGGAACAAAATAAGAATATCAATATCAGATACAGGATCGGGTATACCTGCTGACGATATCGACAAAATATTTGATAATTTTTACCAGTCCGAAAACAATCCTACCGACCAACAAGGAACCGGAATTGGCTTGTCCATGGCGAAACAATATGCCATTTTACATCAGGGGAATATATCTGTAAAAAGTAAATCCGGATTCGGAAGCACGTTTACATTTACCTTTCCGGTTGAAGAGGGAGAGCAGATCGCTATAGAGCAAACACAACAAGTTACTACAAGTATTGAAGCTGCAATTCCGAAACAATTGCCCCACAGCAAAGGTCTAAAGCATATTTTAATTGTTGATGATAATCCTGACATTCTTGATTACATTGAAATGAATCTGGAAACAGAATACACAATTCATAAAGCAAGCAATGGTAGTAAAGGCTACGATTTGGCTGTAGAAGTAATGCCTGAAATAATTATTTCGGATATTATGATGCCTGTAATGGATGGGATTGAAATGTGCAAAAAAATAAAACAAAATACAGCTACTAAACAGATTCCCCTAATCCTGCTGACAGCAAAAACTCTAGACATACAAAAAACCGAAGGTGTTGAAGTGGGTGCCAATATGTACATCACGAAACCATTCGATATCAACTACCTAAAAGCCTGTATCAATAATCTTTTAAGCAGAAAAGAACAATTGCTTGATTTTATAAAAAAAGAATTGTTGATTAATCCACGTGAAGAAAATAATCCGAACAGCAATCAAGATGAACAATTTTTAAAAAAGGTAATGGAATTTATCTCCGAGAATATTAGTAATCCTGATTTATCCGTTGAAATGATTAGCTCAAAAATGAACCTTAGTTCTACTCATTTATACCGTAAACTAAAAGCCATTACCAACCAATCAACAAAAGATATCCTAAAAAACTACAGGCTTCAAAAAGCGGCTCAAATGATCAAAAACAACGAGGGTAACATTACAGAAATCATGTATAGTGTTGGATTTAACAGCCTCTCCAGTTTTTCAAAAAGCTTTAAAAGCATTTTTGGCGTTTCACCCAGTGAATATGGGAAATTGGACTAAACCGCACAAATATCTTCTGTTTACAACCCGCATTAAAAATAATACCGTGAACTCTCAAATATTAACTACTACAAAGCATTCTAAATCACCAATTTTCTAAAAAATAAAAAATTATCTTTACTTCTCTAAAAATTTAAAGAACTGTTAATGACCGATCAAACCATAATTTCCTTTACAAACGCATATGTACAATCTCTTGATCAGATTCTTCTTGAAAACATTAGCCTTTCAGTAAAAAAAGGAGAACAATGGGCCATAATCGGAGCAAGTGGTTCTGGGAAAAGTGCTCTTTTAAAAACGATTGCAGGCAAATTTCATATCTCACAAGGAGAATTCAAACATCCATTGCTGGATGAAAAAGCAAAAAAGCAAAATGAGAATCAAGTTCTCTTCAACTGGAAGAATTTAATCAGTCAGGTTTCACCAAAGCATAATTTCACGAACTTATCGAACACTACCAGTTTTTACTACCAACAACGTTTTAACTCTTCCGATTCGGAGGACACACTAACCGTTGAACAGTTCCTCTCACAAATAGAACCGTCAACCACTACCGAAACGTGGACTTTTACCAAAGTTTTGAATCGCCTGCATCTTCAAAAATTAAAAGATAAACATCTGATTAAACTATCGAATGGAGAAACAAAAAGACTGCTTATTGCTAAAGCATTACTAAAAAATCCCACTCTGCTCCTATTGGATAATCCACTTACCGGACTCGATATCGATACACGAAAGGATATCAATAATCTGATCACAGAAATATCAGAATCGGGTATTAGTATCATTTTGGCGACCTCACCCTACGAAATTCCAAACGCCATTACTCACATTGCAGTTCTTGAGGATGGGAAAATCAATAAAACCTTTAGCCGATCGGAATTCAAAGCCGAAAACCTGCATTTTTCAAGCAATCCGGAAATTGACAGCCAAGAACTTAAAAAGCTACTGGCGAAAAGTACGCAGGATATTTTCGAAAACATTGTTGAAATGAAAGATGTAGTGATTAAATATGGTGAACACATCATTCTTGATCATGTGAACTGGACGATAAAGCAAGGGGAACGTTGGGCATTACTTGGCCATAACGGTGCAGGAAAATCAACTTTACTAAGCTTAGTTAACGGAGACAATCCGCAGGCATATGCTAACAACATATCTCTTTTTGATGTGAAAAGAGGAAGTGGTGAAAGCATCTGGGATATTAAGAAGAAAATCGGTTTTGTCTCCCCTGAATTCTTTCAATACTTTCCCAATGGAAATTCCTGTCTGCAGGTAATTGAATCAGGGTTTTACGACACACTAGGTCTCTTTCGGAAATCAAATCCTGAAAAAGTTAAAATTGCAAAACGATGGATGAAACTTCTTGAAATTGAGAACTCCACTACCAAACTATTCAAAAATGTATCGGCAAGCACTCAACGCTTGTGTCTCCTTGCCCGTGCACTGGTAAAAAATCCGCCATTACTGATATTCGATGAACCTACTCAAGGCTTGGACAGCCATCAACAAAATAATTTCAAATATATTATTGAAAAAATATGTGAACACAGCAATGTAAGTCTRATATATGTGAGTCATTACAATCATGAAATTCCGAAAAGTGTTCAGAACATTTTAAAGTTAGAAAAGGGAAAACAAATTGAAGATTTAGATAAAGWCATTTTGCAAATTKMWAAATAAGCAGGACTTAATTGRTAAGATTTACCCAATAATACCRATTGGATAAATTARTRGGCTACATTTATTCACGAATAATTTCAGAGGCGTTTYCCGATAYCYGGAACAGGCTGTGAGCTCAYTTTRTTCGGTACGCCATGCTCAACAGAGCTTCCTATTTATTCCATCGGCATTAGACCGAATTGTTTTCGCTCACCTTAGCTCACTAATTATTCAAAATGGCATAAAAAGCACATCTCTAGTTATTTCAAAAAAACAATTGATGACCCGAAAAAATCGATTAACTTGTCTTAATCATTTTTCTCATAATATCTTTTGTAATCCGCTATTTTGTTCTACTTTTGTCCCGCACAATTATCCTAATGGATATTACCTGGAGGGATGACAGAGTGGCCGATCGTGCGTGCTTGGAAAGCACGTGTACCGCAAGGTACCGGGGGTTCGAATCCCTCTCTCTCCGCATTTTAGGAGTCGTCCGAAACCAAAAGGCTGTAAATCATCTGATTTACAGCCTTTTTACTTTCACGCCTAATTCATTCTATTATAAATAAAAACATTAGATTCGGGAACTCTCCAGGGAACAGATTTCAAAACTACACTTGCTCACTCAACAGACCATAACAGATTGAATCAAAATACATTAAACAAAACCAATCTTGAAAATAAACTTAAAAAATTGCTTCATTTTCATTAAATTTACTGAACATGATTGGTTTAATTTTATAAATCCTGAAAAAACTTGCCTTGTATGAGCCTATACTACCGATAAGATAAATTAGTAGGCTATAATTATTCACAAATATTATAATGGACGTTTTCCGATACTCGGAACAGACTATGATCTTACTTTGTAAGATACGCTTCGCTCAATATAGCTTCCTATTTATACATCGGCATTCCCGATTAATCGGGACACAGTAGCCGAAATTATTATTCAAAATGGTATAATACTCGCATGAATACATTTTCAACACTAAATGTTAGTTTTCTCGTTCAAAAAAACAGATCGAATAAGGAGTCAATTAATTAATGTGGCTTAACTTTTTGTCTGGTTTTTTGTAGGAATTCCATCATTAATCTACAGACTCTTAAATTTCAATATTTAAAAAGTAACGAGTCTACCATAGACTAAATCTTTAAATTTTCTTCCTACATCAAGAACCATATTATTAACAGTAATTGTCATTCTATCAAAATGATCTATATAATTTATATTTATAACATATTTCTTACTTATTTGAAGGAAAGTTAATGGGAACTTCTCCTGAAAATCAGATAACCTACCTCTAATAAGCAACTTGGATCCATCCGACATATATAAATAATTATATGCCTGATCACTCTCTATGTAAACAATTTTATCTATATAGACTTTTTCAAAAATACCATCTCTTTTTAAAAAAATTCTATCGTTTAAAACTTTTACTGGATTACACTTTTTTGCTTTATTATAAACAGCAAGTTTTATATTAGAAACAAAAGTTTTAGTATCAACAGGTTTTGAAATTACTGCCACAGGATACGTATCTTTAATCAAAAAAAGCATTTGATTGTTCAAACAAGAGGTAACATATATAAAAGGAATTTTATGCACCTCATTGATATACTTCCCTAGTGTTAAACCTGACTCATGACCATTAATAAAGATATCAATTAAAACCACATCATATATCTTTACCGACATTAACTGCTTTGCTTCAATAAAAGTATCTACGACATCAACATTTTCAAAATTTTCTTCTTTTAATAATATTAGCATATAATCTCTATAGTCTACATCATCCTCAATTATCAAGATTTTCGCTTTCTCTATCATTTAATCTACGCCCAATATTTAAAACTCATATAACTTAAACACTCAATAATACGACCTCTTAGCTAAGAGATCGCTTCAAAAAATTAATCACAAATTATTTCCTCAAAATAAATCAGGATCCAACACCATAGTCAATTATTGAAAACGAAACCGCATCACTTAAACAAATATAGTAGTTCCACTTATAAAATAAACCTTCACTATGCAAGCTTATCGTATTTTCCTGTTTGCTTAAAACTAATTTTTCTTTGATATTCATTTTTTTTAAAAATAAAATTTGGCTGCTCTAAAAGCAGCCAAATAATCAAAAAAAATAATCAAATAATCAAATAAATCAATAGTCTCTTAAGCAACGAACAGCAAAGCCGTTGGTCTTGAAGCTGCTGTTCGTGTAGGCGCTACCACTGTTCAGGATGAAGTAACGCCCGTTAGTGCTACTGAACTGTGTACTGCTCCAATAGTAACCGTAGATGCCTCTGCTGTTCAGCGAACCAACGCTGTAGTTCAAATTGCCTGCAGCATGCAATTTCAAAACAGAATCATACGTATCGTTATAGTTAACCCATCCCTCTGCATTATCAATAAATGCCCATTCACTTTTTGTTGGCAAACGCCAGCCATTTCCCAAGTCCAAAACACAAGGGTCATTGGCTGATAACCAATCAGAAGATTCATCTATAGAAGTAATCCAAGCC
>JAESUW010000076.1 GCA_016760525.1 Labilibaculum sp. | reverse complement strand
GGATATTTTTTTTGTAAATTAATGATGCTTAATGGTAAGTGTAAGATACTGATTATAGCAGAGATAGCGAAGAAGTTGTGCTGTTAATTTTTTCGGACAGTCTCATTTTTTATTCTTCGATAGTTTCTAGTAAGATATAGGCTCCAAAGTTTTTATTCTGATAAGGGCTTACTAAAGGAAGGTAACCTTTAAGCCATTTGCCATCTTTTATTTCAAAAGGGTGTTTTTTTTCCATTTGTTCGTGAAATACATCAAAGCTGGATTTTGGTTTAAAAATCATCTTAAAAGCACCTTTTGTTTTTGGCGATAGGTATTTATCAAGAGTTAAAGCCAAAGTACCCATGTTATAGCGTAAATTAATTTCGACACAAGGCTGAATTTTCCGATCACCATTTATATCATCAAAAAGCATGCAATCTACCCCAAGATAACCAGTGTAATTCATCACGATATCCGAAGTTTCAATTGCTCTGCTTATTCCTTTAGATAACTCGTTCATCTGTGGTTCCTGCAAATCATTTGTCAGGCATTTAGGCATCCCACCTAAAATATTTCCTTCGTATTGTCCATTGGTGTTGGTTTCAAAGAATCCGGGGCCGATATAGGCCAAATTTCCTTTGCCATCGCAAAAGTATTGCAGGGAAAAATCGTGTTTCTTATCTACCAGAGCTTCCACTGTAACATATCCCTGAGCTTCGAGTGTGCCATTAATCCATTGAATGATAGAATCGTTTAAGTAGGATTTTCTTAAAACTTGTAATCCTCTGCCTGAAGAACTTAAGGGAGCCTTTATAACAATTTGTTTCCATTCTTTTATCAGGTTTTCAATTTCTTCGATACTGGTACAAACTCTGGCAATTAAATTTTCACTAATGTATTTATCACTTTCAGAATCTTCTAAAAAGCGTTTCAATACTTCAAGACCGGTTTTTCGACCGTATAATTCCCTATGCTCATTTTTCCAGAATGCATTAGGCTGATTTAGGAATTCTTTGCTGCAAGATTGTTTAAAGGGTTTTAATATGTGATGAATTCGAGGACTCCAGCCCCAGGCTTGTAAACTTTGTTTCGGGCGATTTATGAAATTGTGATCTTGTAAGGCCGATTCCAATAATTTAAATTTCGGTAAAGATATTCCCGCATGTAAGAGTGTATTTAAAAATTTCTCATCAGGAATTTGCCGAACCAATAATACATCATTTTCATCCGTAAAGTATAAAGGAAGAACATCTAAATCGCTCTCGAATTTCGACAAGGTTTTATTTGGCATAAAACTTAAGGTACCATTAGCAATGGCGATTTCACAAGTAGGATTGTAAATAAATACTTTTGGGGCAGTTCCGGCTTTCATAATTTTAATCTCATATCTTTTTAACATCACAAAAGTAGAAGAAATCTCTTTATCTTTGATTTTCTAACAAAAATTTAAGCATGATTTTTCCAAAACCATTGGTTCACGGTAAATTGATAAAAAGATACAAACGTTTTTTAGTTGATGTTGAGCTGGATAACGGAGATGTGGTTGTTGCACACACTTCTAATTCAGGAAGCATGAAAACTTGTTTGGAGGAAGGAGCAGAAGTGTTTTTAACTTACGTTGAGGATCCAAAACGAAAAACAAAATACACATGGGAAATGATCAAGATTAACAACTCTTGGGTAGGAATTAATACAGCCGTTCCAAATTTACTGGTTTACGAAGCTGTGAAAAACCAACAGTTTTCGGAATTAAAAGGATATACATTTGTTAAAAGAGAGGTGAAATTTGACGACAGTAGATTTGATGTTTTTGCTTCGAATGAGGAAGAGGAGTGCTTTATTGAAGTGAAGAATGTAAGTATGAAAGTTGAAGACTATGCCCGTTTTCCTGATGCTGTTACCAGCCGAGGCAAAAAGCATTTAAATACTCTGATGAAAGCAAGGAGAGAAGGCAAAAGAGCTGTGATGGTTTATGTGATTCAACGAGCTGATGTTGAAAAGTTTGCTCCTGCTTCTGATATCGATCCGGATTATACAAAAACATTAAAAGAAGCTTGTGAAAATGGAGTAGAAGTTTATCCAATTCGTGCAGTTGTTACACCGGAACGAATAGAATTGGGTGAACTATTGCCTTTCGAATTGGAATAAAGACGTAATTACTTACTTTTGCACCACTAAAACGGACTGAAATGAACGAGAAGGTGCAAATAGAGATGGGAAGATATCGTGAACTTAGAAATGAGGTAAGCGAATTAAGCGATAAATTAGCTAAACTGCATAAAGAGGAGATGGCCTGCAAAAAGGGATGTTCGGAGTGTTGTATGCATTTTCAGGTTTTACCAGTTGAGTATTTCAGTATTCTGGAGGAATTGAAACAAAATCCACCAGAGCAATATCAGGAATTGAATGATGAGGCAGACGACTGTAATTTCTTAATAGGTGATTTGTGTCAGATCTACGAATCCAGACCTTTTATTTGCAGAACACATGGCTTACCTCTATTATTTATGAGCCAGGAAGGTGATGAGTGGGAATTATCGACATGTCCGCTTAATTTCACTGATTTTGAGGATTTTCATAGCGAAAACACCTATTCTCAGGATACCTACAACAGTAAACTATTCCTAATTAATCAGCAGTTTGTTAAGAATTATGAAGCTGAAAAATTTGGCGATTTTGATATGATATCTATTAATAGATTGGTGATGGATTTGAAAAAATAGAGCAGATCCGGACTTACCATTCTCACAAATACGCTCAAGACGATCGCGGTCGGTAATTTCCAAATTCCGGCCGTTTAATTTGATAATCCCATCATTTTTAAATTTCTTAATAACTCTGTGTATCTTAAATTAATAGATCGTTAGATTTTAGTCCCGATAGCTATCGGGATGAGACATTAGATTGATTTGCACCCCGAATGATCGGGGTATTATTATACCTTTATGCAGAGATGTGTTTTAAGTGAAGCATACTAGAAGTCAGACACTTACAAAATAGTAATAAACTATTGTTAAATGCAACAAGTAAAGTTAATCTTCTACTGATTTTTTTTGATTTATACCGATTAGTATTTAAAATTACTCATTAATTTCACTTCGCTGATCACTGAGTTTTAAATATCTACCGGCATTATACCTGTGAGTAAATTTGTCTGTAAAATGGTATTAGGCGCAACTAACAGTTATAGATCGACTATCCAAAACTGCTGATTTTATTCAACATATCAGAATTTAAAATTTCGATAGTTTTATCTTTTTGTAGAATTAATCCATCATCTTTAAAGTTTTTCATTACCCGAATAACACTTTCTGTCGACATATTGGTTAGTTCTGCTAATTCGCTTCGCGAAAATGCAAAATCAAAGGAATGATTCTTATAAACTCTGTCTTTTAAGCAGAGTAAAATATCCGCTACACGTCCGTGCAATTGCTTGTTCGACAAGCAAAAGAAACGCCCGTAAATTTGAATTATATTCTCATTCGTTATATTTAGGGCTTTAAAAGCAAATTTGGCATTTGTCTGGAGAATCTGTTGGAAAACCTTTATATCAATCAGATTTACTATAGATTCAACATAGGTAGCTACAGAATATACGCATATATTGTTTCCCTCATAAATTGAAGGCATTCCAATTAAACTGTTTTTTGGAGCAATTTTTAAAACCAGGTTACTGGTATCATTTTCCAGATAAACTTTAGCCAGCCCTTCTTTAATATACATAATGTTTGATGAGAATGATCCTTGTTTACAAATCGTTTCTCCTTTTTTGTATGTAACTGTTACTGTATTCTCTTCAATCAATTTCTGTTCTTCTTCCGTTAATTCATCAAAAAGAGAAAGCTCTTTATTGAATATTGTACAGGTGTTTGTGAATTTACATGTCATGAAAGTTGTTTTAGTATGAATCTAAAATTATCATTTTTTATTGATTTTTATAGTCTCCGAAATTTTCGTTTGTGTAAGTGTTTGATTAATAGTGTGGGATTTGTTAATAAATGATAAGAATCAGTTTTTTTTATGATCTAGATCAGTTTTTTTCTGATGCAATCGTTTTAAAAATGAAATCTGCCTAATAGAGAATTTTATCTTTATTAAAACATAGACTTGTAATTTTACGACGTACCTAATTTTATAAGGCTTATGAAAAAAATACAAATAGCTTTTTTTATTGTTTTTCTAATTCCGTTCTGGTGTTTTCCTCAAACGGAGATGGAAAATGAAGAAGTTCAGGATACTGTCTCTTCCATTTTACTTAAAAACTATGTTAGAATGGCCGATAGAAACTTAACTCCATCTGTTGACCACAGTACTTTTCCGCAACTACAAAAAGAATTTAAATCAGCTCATGAGGTTACAGAGGCATGTATCTCCTGTCATACCGGACGAGCTGATGAAATTATGAAGACAAACCACTGGATGTGGGAGCGAATTGAAAAATTAGATGGTAGAGGCGAAGTGGCTTTAGGAAAGAAAAATATACTGAATAATTTCTGTATTGGTATCTCGGGAAGTGAGAAAAGTTGTACACGCTGTCATATAGGATATGGATATACTGATAAATCATTCGATTTTTCGAATAAGCTGAACGTTGATTGTTTGATTTGCCATGACAATTCGAATACTTATGAAAAGAAACGGGGAGGTGCTGGTTATCCGGCTGAATCTGTTGATCTGAATTATGTAGCTCAAAGCGTGGGGACACCTTCAAAAGTTAATTGTGGAGTTTGTCATTTTTGGGGTGGTGGTGGAAACAATGTAAAGCATGGTGACCTTGAAAAAGCTTTACTTGATTGTGATAGAAATGTTGATGTTCATATGGCATCTGAAGGTGAAAATATGAGTTGTGTTGAGTGCCATATTACAGAAAAACACAATATGGCAGGAAAGCTTTATGCTATATCATCAGAAAATAAAAATCGAGCAACTTGTGTACAATGTCATACAGAAGCACCGCATAAAGATAAGATATTGAATGAGCACTTTATACGAATTGCTTGTCAAACGTGCCATATTCCTACCTACGCTAAGGTAAATGCAACAAAAATGATTTGGGATTGGTCAACGGCCGGACGTTTAGATGAAGAGGGCAATCCGATTCATGAAAGTGATGCCGATGGGAATCACAATTATTTGTCAATAAAAGGAAATTTTGTTTACGATACAGATGTAATTCCAGAATACTTCTGGTTTAATGGTACTGCAGATCATCATTTAATAACAGATAAGATTGATACGATCCCAGTTCAGATGAACTCTTTGGGTGGTGCGTATTTGGATAAGGGTTTACAGCAGCAAACCGATAAGCCATCTAAAATTTGGCCAGTTAAAGTTCATCGGGGCAAGCAAATTTACGATACCGTTTATAATACATTGATTCAGCCAAAACTGAGCGCAGAAGTGAAGGGAGATAGTGCTTATTGGAAAGATTTTGATTGGCATGCAGCCTCAAAGGCGGGTATGGATTATCTGGATTTGCCGTATAGTGGTGGTTTCGGCTTTGTAGAAACAGAAATGTACTGGCCATTGAATCATATGGTTTCTCCGAAGGAAAAAACACTGAGTTGTAAAGATTGCCACACAAGAAATAATGGTCGCTTAGCGCAACTAAATGACTTTTACCTTCCTGGCAGAGATAAAAATATCTTCTTAGATGTGTTTGGAATTGGTTTGGTTGCATTGGTTGCACTTGGGGCTGTATTCCATGGTTCGTTACGTATTTTTTTTAGAAGAAAATCATCATCAAAATTATAGGAGAGATAATAATGAAAAAAGTATATATATATAAGATATTTGAACGGTTTTGGCATTGGGCTCAGGTATTGTTAATCTCAATTTTGATGATTTCCGGTTTTGAAATACACAGCTCTTTTAATTTGTTCGGTTATAGAACTGCTGTTGAGATTCATAATATTTCGGCTTGGTTATTCCTGTTTCTAATCATTTTTGCCATTTTCTGGCATTTTACTACTGGTGAATGGAAACAGTACATTCCAACAACTAAATACCTAAAAGCTCAATTCAATTACTATGTGGGAGGTATTTTTAAAGGAGCTCCGCATCCAACCAAAAAGTTAGTTTATAATAAGTTTAATCCTTTACAGAGATTGATTTATTTAGGATTAAAAATTCTAGTGATACCGGTGCAGGTAATTTCAGGATTTCTCTATCTCTATTTCCATTATCCGGTAAAAGGTTTGGAATTGCAGAGCTTGGAATATGTTGCATTTGTTCACATTTTTGGTGCTTTTTTACTTCTTGCATTTATGATTGCTCATGTGTATTTAACAACAACCGGGCATAAGCCATTGTCGGCTGTCAAAGCTATGATTACCGGTTGGGAAGAGATGAGTGAAGAAGAAGTAACGGATCGTGTGGTTAGTGATATCGAAACTTCAATTTTAAAGAGTCGGGCACAATTAAAATCCACCGAAGAGTACAGTGAATTGTTTCAGGTTGCAATAAATAGAGCAGGTAAAAAAGTAGGTATTAACTCGCTTATCGATACCCGATTTAAACAAGCTATAGAGAACAGCGGAGCTGGTTATTTCAGTATCAGTAAAGATGGTATTTACAATGATGTAAATGAAACTTGGTTTAAGTTGTACAAATACGATTCAAAAGATGAAATTATTGGTCAGCATTATCGCTTAAGCAGAACAGAAGAAGATTTCGCTGAATTGGAGAAACATGTTGACAAAGTACTTCAAACAGGGCAAACCATTAATCATGGCGAGGTAAAACGAATTTGCAAAGATGATTCAGTAGGTTATCATACACTAACTATTTCTCCGGTTTATGAGAAAAGCGAGATTGTCGGTATCGAAGGGTTTATTATTGATACTACAGGACAGTTGCTTGCTGAGAGAGAGTTGCTGAAAAAGCAAATCAGGACTGATGAAGAATTAAAAAAACAAGAAACAAAGAAGACTAAATAACTCATATTATGAAAAAAATAAACTTGCTTTTGGTATTGATATTTTTCTCTGCATCACAATTGTTTTTAAGCTGTAATAATAGTGCCGATTACAGTGGAGTGGAAGAAATGGTTGAAGCCGCAAAGAAGAATGTTGCAAGTATAACAGTGGAAGAGATAAAACTAAAAATTGATTCAATGGAGATGTTTAATCTGATTGATGTGAGAATACGATCGGAACACAATCATGGATATATTCCAAGTGCAATTAATATTCCTCGCGGAACACTTGAGTTTAAAATTGCAAATGATAAATATTGGTCCAATGAAGGCTTGTATTTACCAAATAAAGACGAAGAATTCATTTTGTACTGCAAAAAGGGAAGTCGAAGTGCTTTGGCTGCAGAATCGCTTATGAAACTGGGATATAAAAATGTAAAATATATTAAAGGCGGATTTAAAAAATGGGAACTAAGTTATCCGTTGCTGCAGGAAAAAAATCTGGAGGAAGAATCGGGTCACCAAGAAGAAGAAGTTGGTGGTTGCTAATGCTTCTTAAAATTCACAGGAGAATTTCTGTATTCAAATTTAAAATCACAAGCAAATTACTAATTCAAAACCCAATGTTATGAAAAAATTATTGAAGTATTTATTGATTTTAACTTTATTGCCAGCTCTGTTTCTTTCATCATGTAAAGAAGATGACGATGTTGTTGTTGGAGGAGATGATAGTTTTGCAGCATTGTCTACCTATCTGGTAGCCAATGATATGGATTTGCCTGATGTTTTAACAGGGTGGATTGTTGGAGCTCCAGCTGCAGTTGTGGATGTTGATGCATTTATCGCAGCTTATGATATTCTTGATATCAGGTCAGCAGAACATTTTACTGCCGGTCATATTCAGGGCGCCGTTAATTCGTCTCTGTCTACTATTTTGGAGGATGCTCAGAATACTACGAAACCTATTTTAGTGGCGTGTTATACAGGACAAACAGCATCTCATGCCGTAGTTGCTCTTCGCTTAAGCGGATATTCAACCGCTAAAGTACTAAAGTGGGGAATGAGCGGATGGAATTCAACACTTTCCGGAAGCTGGTTAGGTAATTCTGGTGCAACTAATGGAGCTAAGGCAATCGGAAACTCAAACTGGACTACAGATCCTGTTGCCACCAATCAATTATTCGATTATCCGGCATTAACTACAACAGCAACAACAGGAGCAGGAATTCTCGAAGAAAGAGTTCAGACAATGATAACAGGCGGATTTAAAGGAGTTTCATCGACAGATGTTTTGGCTGCTCCGTCGAACTATTTTATTAACAACTTTTGGGCACAAGCTGATGTAGATCATTACGGACATATTGCAGGTGCTTACCGCATAAGTCCATTGAGTTTAGAGAATGGAGAAATGGCAAATATTAATTCTGATGCTGCTGTTGTAACCTATTGTTGGACCGGCCAAACCTCTTCAATGATAACCGCCTATTTAAATGTGTTGGGTTATAATGCATTATCATTAAAGTTTGGTGCAAATAATATGATATATCCAAGTTTGGTGACTCATAAATTTGTTGCACCAGCAAATGATTTGCCATTGAGTACGAATTAATCTTTACTCGATGCAATTGAGTTTATTGATATAAATAAAATTAATACCGGAATTGTATAAGCTATGCAGTTTCGTCAATCAAAAAAATCGATAAAATGAAAAATATATATGTTTTAATTCTTTCAATGGTATTATTGTTACCGAACCTTTCGATGGCTCAAGGATGCGATGAACCTTCAACTGAAGGTGTTAATGTATTTGGTTTCTTCCAGCCTAAATTTGAATACAATCAAATGGATGTTGATGATGATACAAATACCTTTGATTTTAACAGAGCAAGAATAGGTGTAATGGGAGCGATTCCATATGATATCAGTTATTATATGGTATTGGAGACAAGTCCGTCTAAAAATGGTGGAACTCCTTACCTGTTGGATGCTTTTATTACTTACTCACGCTATAATTTTGCAAAGATATCTATGGGATCTTTTAAGTCTCCAATATCTATGGAATTAAATACAGCCTGCCATAAATTACATACAATTAATCGTTCGAAAGTTGTTATGCAATTGGCAACACCCGATCGCGATCGTGGATTTATGATTTTAGGAGGTGCTGACTCTACACTTTTTCAGTATAGCTTCGCTGTTACAAACGGTACTGGTTTATTTGAAAATGATAATAATAAGACAAAAGATTATGCTGCCCGCGTAGTTCTGAATCCTCATAAAAATATAAAAATAGGAGCAAGTTATAAATATGGAGAGTCTGCTTCTATAACAGAAGGAGTTAAGGATGATGAACGTACTCGAATTGGTGCTGATATTCAGTATACAAAAGGAGCATTTATGTTGCAAGGTGAATATTTATATGGCAAGGATGTTGGTTCTTATACTACTGGTGGCGGCTGTGGAGAAGAGTTGGAAATGCACACAGGAAGTATTAAGAGAGATGGTATGTTTTTAATGGGAATGTATCGATTTACTAATAATTTACAGCCTGTGCTTAAGTTTGAATATTTTGATTCAGATAAAGATCTGGGCAATAATACAGAATTCTGTACAACATACGGTTTGAATTATTTCTTAAATGACTGGACGAAAATTCAAGCCAATTATGTGTACAGAGCAGAAAGAGATCATGAAGTTGACAATGATATATTCATGCTTCAGCTTACTGTGAAATTCTAAGATTTATTTAATCTGATAAATTTAAAATATTATGAAACGTCCATGATTAAATAATTATTACCTCACATACGAGCATGATTATTTAATTCATGGTAAGTTCCATCTGACAACTAAAAAAAAATTATAAACGGATGAAAAAATTGTTAGTTTTAGTTTTGATGCTTTTTATAGGAGCACAAGCAAGTTGGGCTCAGGCCGATGTAATCTCAGTTAAAGATTATGTGAAAATTATGAAGGACAAGAATACGATTTTAATTTCAGCTAGAAAACCTGCCGATTATAAGAAAGTTCATATTATAAACGCTGTAAACATAGATCATAAAAAGCTTTATAAGGATGTGCCAGTTAAAAGTGTATTGAAACCTACTGCTGATATTGCTAAAATTTTTGGTTCAAAAGGAGTTCGTGAATCTAATAATATTGTGATTTACGATAATGGTACAGGAAAGTATTCCGGACGTTTGTATTGGATTTTGAAATATATGGGAGCAAAGAATGTAAAGATTTTAGATGGACATCTTGCTGCATGGAAAGCGGCAAGAAAACCTGTTACGCGTATGCCTACAAAAGTAAAGCCTGTTACGTTTACTGCAACCGTTAATAAAGGAATGAATGTAGATTTAGCTTATGTCAAAAAAGCAAAGGCAAATTCTAATACTATTTTAGTTGATGTTCGCTCTCCTGAGGAGTTTAATGGAATCAAAGAATCTAAAATTAGAAAAGGGACCATTCCTGGATCGGTAAATTTAGAATTTAAGCTCATGTTAAATTCCAAGAAAATGCTGAAAAGCAAAGAAGAATTAGCAAAAATATTTAAAAGTAAAGGCATTACATCTGATAAGGAAGTGATTCTATTTTGTGAGACAAGTGTTAGGGCGGGTATTGTGTATTTAGCTTTAACTTCTGTTTTGGATTATCCTAAAATAAAAGTGTACGATGGCGCATATTACGAGTGGCAAAGTATTGCTTCAAATAAAGTAAAATAGATAAATTGTTGATTATATGATTATTACAAAGAGTGCATTTATGCACTCTTTTTTTTATTTATGTACATTGTTTTGTAACTTACTATTATTCTACAGATTCATTTAGTAAAACACAAATGACTGAAGTAAGATACGAAATTGTTAAATTTCAAGATTCTAATATAATTATTAGAGAGTTTTACGGTGTGGTACAAGCTGAAGATATAATAAACTCCTTCGAACATATCTTTGAAAAATATGATATAGAAAATATCACCGGAATAATATCCGATTTTGAGCATGCTAAATTTGCGATGAACTTGAAGCAATTTCAGGTTGTCCTTGCTTATATCAATCAAAAACCAATTCTCTTTAAAATAAAATTAGCAGTTATTGTTAGTACTCCCAAAAAAATAATTTTCCCCATATTGGCAAAAACTAAATTAAGGAAATTAAGAATAAAGCCTTTTTCAACTAGAAATGCTGCAGTCGTTTGGATAAATTAGACTCCTAACTTCAAATATTATTACGAATAACGGTTTATGTGTGGGTAATGCTTCGCCAAATACCTGCAGTTTCCATCTTAAACAGGTCTTATCAGGTGTTTTTTTGTGAATGGAAAAGTGGAAAAATTAATTGGATAGTACCTTTACAAGATACTTCTCATTCAAATATTTACTTCCGCTTCGTATTAAATTTTGGGAATAAGTGAAATTCTGTCGTAACTTGGGAATAGAGTAGAGGCTTAAATCTTAAATTTTCAGGTTATGGGAGCAACAAAAAAGACACAGGACGATGACCTTCTGAAGCAGGATATTTTAAATATTGCTCTGAAAATTTTTGTGAGAGACGGTTATTTCTCAGCAACACTTGCAATAATTGCAAGTGAACTTGGAATAAGTGAACAAAAAATATTTTCGTTTTTCAAAACCAAAGAAGATCTTCTTCATACAATTGTAACCGAGGCAGTACATTTAATATTTGATGGAATAGATCCAAATCAGGATGGTGAATTACTGGAAATAGAATTACTGTTTTTTATCAATGATTATTTTGATTCTGTGGAGAAGAATTTGGAGTTCTTCAAACTTTTCTATTCATTACGACTACAGCCAGGTGTAGTTGATGAGTATAAGCATGAACTGCACGAAATTGCAAATTCAAAATTTAATATTCTGGTAGATTATTTTAGAAATGAGGGAGCTGAAAATCCAAAAATGGAAACTCGTTTTCTTGCTTCTATGCTTGATGGTATAGCCATGAATTTTGTATTGGAACCCGATGGTTATCCTATTGATGAAATGCAGCAGAAAGTCTTGAATATGTACATTAAAAAAGCCGAATTTGAAGAATAGCTCTTATATGAAATTCGAATAAGCCTTTTTTTTCACAAAATTATTACAAGATATTGAAACATAAAAAAATCCGGTTCCCTTTCGCGAACCGGATTTGTTATTTTGTATCGGTGATTACTTTAAACCACGCTTAATCAATAGTGCATCAATACTAGGTTCTGCACCTCTAAATTTCTTGTACAATTCCATTGGATCTTCTGTGCCTCCTTTAGCCAATACGTTATCGCGAAAAGCTTTAGCAGTAGCTTTATCAAACAAAGAAGTTTCTTTAAATGCCATAAATGCATCAGAATCTAAAACTCCAGCCCAAATGTAAGCGTAGTATCCAGCAGAATACCCACCAGCAAAAATGTGACTGAAATAAGTAGAATGATATCTTGAATAAATTTCAGGAATTAATCCAAGCTCATCTAAATAGTTCTTCTCAAATGTCATTACATCTTCAGTTAACTCTTCAGTTAAGGTATGATATTTCATGTCTAACATAGAAGCTGCAAGATATTCAACAGTAGCAAATCCTTGGTTGAATTTACCAGCATTTTGAATTTTCTTCACCAATTCAACAGGAATTACTTCTCCTGTTTGGTAATGCTTAGCATATAAAGCTAACATTTCAGGTTCGAAACACCAGTTTTCCATTACCTGAGATGGAAGCTCTACGAAGTCGCGGGAAACAGAAGTGCCTGACAAGTAGTTGTACTTACATTTAGATAGGAATCCGTGAAGAGCGTGACCAAATTCGTGGAATAAAGTCTCAACTTCGTCTGGAGTTAATAATGAAGGAGTATCGCCGACAGGCTTAGTAAAGTTACAAATGTTTAGAATAACAGGAGTTATTGGCTTAGCAGTACCAAAACCTGATTGTTTACGAAATGAACTCATCCATGCACCTGGACGTTTTGATTCACGTGGGTGATAATCCAAGTAGAAGATACCAATGTGCGATCCATCTTCTTCTTGTAACTCAAATACTTGGTTTTCCGGGTTGAATTTAGCGATATCGTTACGAGGAATGAATTTGATTCCATATAATTTTGAGGCTAATGTGAAAGCACCGTCACGAACGTTGTTTATTTCGAAGTATGGCTTTAATTCCTCTTCATCTAAATCATATTTAGCTTTCTTTACTTTGTCTGCATAGTACCACCAATCGTAAGAAGCCAGATTGAATTTCCCACCTTCTTGATCAATCATTTTTTGCATTTCAACTACTTCTTTCTTAGCATTAGGAAGAGCAGATTTCCAAAGCTTATTTAATAATTCGAAAACTTTTTCTGGAGTTTTTGCCATGTTCTTTTCAAGAACAAATTCTGCATGGTTATTAAATCCAAATAATTTAGCACGTTGAATACGAAGATTTACAATCTTTTTAGCATTCTCTTTGTTATCGAATTCGTTGTTATTATTACCACGGTTTGTATATCCCATATACAATTGCTTTCTCAACTCACGGTTTTCAGCATATTGTAAGAAAGGAAGCATGCTTGGCTTTTGAGTTGTAAACAACCACTTACCTTCTTCACCAGAAGCTTCTGCTGCTGCAGCAATTACACCAGCAGGTAAACCAGCAAGATCTTTTTCGTTATCAATAACCAATTTGAAACTATTGGTTTCTTTCAAGATATTATCTCCAAATTGAAGAGTTAATGAAGAAAGTTCTGAATCAATAGCACGCAGTTTGTTTTTCTTATCTGCATCAAGATTTGCACCGCTGCGAACAAACCCACTGTAGATTTTATCCAGCATGCTTAGTTCTTCAACAGAAAGTTGTAATTGATCTTTTTGCTCGTATACTGCTTTAATTCTTTTGAAAAGATTTTCGTTTAAGCTAATATCAGCACTATATTTTGTCATAATTGGCGATAATCGCTTAGCTAGTGCAGCAATTGAATCTGTATTTTCTGATCCTTTAATATTATAGAATACATCACTTACTTTACCTAAAAGTTTTCCGGCTTTTTCGTAAGCTGCAATTGTATTTTCGAAAGTTGCTGTTTCCTTGCTGTTAGCAATAGCATCAATATCCGAACGACCTTGTTTCATACCTTCAGTAAAAGCTGGCTCGAAGTGCTCAAATTTAATTAAATCGAAAGGAGGCGTTTGGTATGGAGTATTGTACTCAGCAAAAAAAGGATTATCAGTCTTTTGCTCGCTTTTGTTACTATTGCAAGCGGTAAAACCGATACCTGCAATAAGTACGTAAAGGAATGTTTTTTTCACGTTGTTAGATTTAGTATTAATACTTTTTGAATGTTTACTTGCTAAATTAATAAAAACAGACTGGTTTCCCTTCCGATTTCATAGTTTTAGCAACATATTTACTGCAGATTAGAATTAAACTAAACAGGAAATGAAAGTTTAAAATCAAAGCTTAAATAGGGATCGAAAATAAAGACTTTAGTGGAGAGGTTGAATAAATTTTATTAGAGTAACTTTTTTCTGCGGTACTCACCATTTGAATTCATTTTTTGTTTTCCTGAATTTCGACTTGCACTTTTGGGAGAAAAGCTTAGATAGAATGCGATCCATAAAATAAATAATACCACAGATACCGAAGTAAATCGGTTGATGTAAATTCCTTTAATAGAATAGATGATTGCATGTTGCGGATCTTCAGAAAGGTGAAGGATTTGAAATTTCTTACCAACAGGATATTCTACATTTTCAGGCCCTTTTAAGGTATATTGCGTATGATTTGCTTCGTAGGCAATAATAGAATAGAAAGAGAGAAGCATTCCCGCATTTTCTTCTATGATTTTTACGACAATACCTTCTGTTTTTTCACCATGAACAATAAGTTTCCAATTTCCATAAATGGGAATGAGTAATATCAAAATCGTAATAATAAGAAATTTGGATCCTGAAATTTTCATTGGGTATATATATTTATCAGTAATAAATATAAGGAAATTTAAATAAAAAAAAAGGCTGTATTCAAATATGAATAACAGCCTATTTATATTTTGTATTATTCCTTATTCAGGATAATTCAAATTCTCTTCTGTAAGCTTTCCTAAAACTTCATTTTTGAATCGTTTCGATTCCCAAATCGCCATTGGTAAATCGTGACTCATGTAATTTCCACATTCTATTTTGTTTGTTCCTGGAATTTCGCCAGTGAAATCAGCCATAAAATCAAACATTTCCTGCGTTACACTTACAATATCTTTAGAGTCTAAGTCACCCTGGAAGATGAGGTAGAATCCAGTACGACAACCCATTGGGCCGAAATAGATAGTGCGGTCTGCCCATTCCTTATGATTTCTTAAAAAGGTTGCTCCTAAGTGCTCCATGGTATGCATTGCAGGAATATCCATGGCAGGTTCCATATTAGGCAATTTGGTTCGGATATCGAAACTCGTTAAGGTTTCTGCTCCAACTTTATCCTTACGGGATACATAAATCCCTCTCTTTAATTTATTGTGATCAACTGTAAAGCTTGCTATTTTTTCCATTTTCTTTTTTTTTATTTCTGATTTCCTAACTCGCGAACCATTTCAGTCACCATTTTGGCTGAATTGACTGCCGCTATTTCAACAAATTCTTCGTATTCCATTGCATTTTCCTGTCCTGCAATATCCGAAATAGATCGGATAACCACAAATGGAATGTTGAACTGGAAACAGGTTTGAGCAATTGCAGCACCTTCCATTTCAACCGCTTCGGCAGCAGGGAACAATTCTTTTATTTTGTTGGTTGCTTCGGCATTATTCATAAACTGATCACCAGTAAGAATAGTTGCTTTTTTTGTTTGTAAATCGGTTAACTGATGAACAGATTTATCTGCTAGAGAAATTAATTTCTCGTTTGCAGCAAAGCTAGCTGGCATACCAGGAACCTGGCCCATTTTATAACCAAAAACAGTACAATCCATATCATGATGAATAACTTCTTCGGATATTACGATATCGCCAACTTTCAAATCACCGGGAAAGCCACCTGCGACACCTGTATTAATCACATAGTCGGGCTGGAAATTATCTATTAACAGAGCGGTTCCAATAGCTGCATTTACTTTTCCAATGCCTGATTGAAGGAGAACGATTTCTACATCATTAAAGTTACCGGTATAGAAAACAAACGAACCTTTTTTTTGTTCATTTCTGTTGGACAATTGCTCGCGAAGCTTAACTACTTCTACTTCCATTGCACCTATAATTCCTATTTTCATTTTTTAAAATTTCTAGTAGTACGGATTAAATACTAGATTTCTTTAATCCTGATTTTGATTGGCAAAGGTAAAAAACAAAGCAATTTTAAGTGCATAATTCATAACATTATTGAATATGTTTTTCAGATTTAGAATTTTCATTTGTAGAATGATTATTGTTTTTTTAATTAACTTCATGATTCGAATAAGTAAAAGTTATTAAATGACCTTGAAACAATTAAAATATGCATTGGCATTGGGCCGATTAGGAAGCTATATAAGTGTAGCTAAATCAATGGGAGTATCGCAACCTGCTGTTACTTTACAAATACAAGCCTTAGAGGAAGAATTGGGAATTATGCTTTTCGATCGGTCAACTAAGAATGTGGAACCAACTTCAAACGGAATTGCTTTTTTGGAAAAAGCACAATCATTAGTGATTGAATCGAAGCAATTGGAAGATTTTGCAATAGAATTATCAGAAGAAGTTCGCGGAGAAGTTACTTTGGGAATTATTCCAACTTTATCGCCATTTTTGGTGCCTTTGTTTATCGATGAATTGAATCAAAGATATCCTAAAATTAAACTAAAGATTCAAGAGTCCTTAACCGAAGATATTTTACAAGGTGTAAAAAATGGAACTCTTCATGCTGGAATACTTTCAACACCAATTGAATCAAAGAGTAATTTGAATTTTACTCCATTGTTTTATGAACGATTTTATTTGTACGTTTCAGAGAAACATGAATTGTATTCTCAGGATAAAATAGACATTAATAAATTGGACTATTCAGACCTTTGGTTGTTGCGGGAAGGAAACTGTTTTATGGATCAGGTAACTAATATTTGCAGTATTCAACCTGATAATAATGAAAATTTTGTATATGAAAGCAATAATATAGATGCTCTTCGAAGAATTGTTGAATACAAAGGAGGAATTACTTTTCTACCTGAACTTTCTACTTTAATGATCCCCTCGGAGCAAGAAGAAATGATTAAGGAGATAAAAGGCCGGAAAAAAGTGAGAGAAGTAACTATGGTTTCATTAAAAACAGAGGTGAGACGAAACCTTTTGAATGCAATTAATGAGGTTATAAAAGACTGTGTGCCTTCGCAAATGCTTAAAAAAGAAGATAAAGAATTAGTTAAAACAAATTTTGTAGAAAAATGATTGCAAAAACTGTAAAACCACCATACTATGCGGTAATTTTTTCATCGCTAAAAACATTGGCTGATAATGGTTATTTAGAAATGGCAGATTCTATGATGGAACTGGCAAAAAGACAAGCCGGTTTTTTGGGTGTAGAATCAGCTCGAAATGAAGTCGGTATTACCGTCTCTTATTGGGAGAGTATTGATGCAATTAAAAAATGGCAAGCGCATCCAGCTCATCAAATTGCTCAGGAAAGAGGTAAAGAGAATTGGTATGAAAAATATGCTGTTCGAATTTGTAAAGTGGAATCGGATTATTATTTTGAGAAATAGTGTTTTGAATTAAGAAGCTATTCAAATTTATTTTTAGAAATTTTTATCGGAGAAAAAAGACTCAGGAATTTGTTATACCAAATGGACTTTAGGCTTGGCTATAAAGCTAAATGGTATAATGCCGATGTATGTTGAGTTGAGGCGTAGATGAGCTTGCGAATTTATGGTT
>JAESUW010000075.1 GCA_016760525.1 Labilibaculum sp. | reverse complement strand
ACAGATCAATAAATCAGGCTTTGATTTATACTTCCATCATCTTTTTAGCTAAAATACTTTCTATATTCTTTACACTATTTTCGATAATGATAAAATACAGTATTGCTAAACAAGCTTATTCGGGCAAATATTTCCATTGAGCAACTGTTTGAGCTTATCGAGAATACTGTTTACCAGCCTTGCCAGAGAAAATGTTGATACAAATCTTTGTTTTGGCGAGTATATATATAGACTATATCCTTTTCTATTGTATCTTTGTTGTGTACTTGGTTGATTGGGGTGTAGAGTTTATGTTTTTAATGCAAATTTCTATAATCCCTTATTTTCCCCAAAAAAAGTTTAAATGATTTCATTGTTTATATAGGATTATTGAGAGGTAAAGAGTCCTTGATATTATAGCGTAATAACATATGGATAGTTCAACAATTACAAGATACTTATCAGGAGCAGCTTCCGAACAAGAAGTGAAAGAGCTTTTTCAATGGATTAATACAAGCACCGAGAATCGCAAAGATTTTATAGAAACGAAAAAAATTTGGGTCTTAACTTCTGTTTCTTGTGAAAATAAGGAAACTGCATGGCAAAATTTTATTTTAGCAAAGCAAAAAATCTCGAAGAATAAATTTTTGAAAAAGAAATTCATACAAGTTGCCGCTTCAATCTTGTTGATTTTCAGCTTAGGATTTGCCACTCAAAGCTTAATATCGGGTAATTCTAAACTTTGGTACTCTTCTGATACCATTATTGAAGTACCAGTAGGTGAAATGTCAAAATTAACCTTATCAGATGGCACTTCTGTTATTCTAAATTCAGGAACTACATTCTCTTATTCCGGTAGCTTTAGTGAAGGAAATCGGATTGTTCAACTGGATGGCGAAGCTTTCTTTGATGTTGAAAAAGATGCCAGACATCCCTTCATTATAAAAACAAAGCTGCTTGATTTTAAAGTGTATGGTACTTCCTTCAATATTGAAGCTTATTTGGAAAGTAATAAGGTTAGTACAACACTGGTGAAAGGAAGTTTAGGTTTTTTGAATAAAAATGGAGAAGAACTTGGAAAGTTAGTTCCCGGAGAAAATCTACAGTGTAGTGGAAGTTATAATAAGATAAATATTACTGAAGTAAATCTTGATTTGTATACTTCATGGAAAAAAGGGAGGATTATTTTCAGAAATGAAAAACTTGAAGATGTAGCAACAAAACTGGAAAGGTGGTATAACGTTGAGATTGTTATTCGAAATCCTGAGTTAGCTGATGAAGTATATTTTGGAACAGTAATGAAGAATAAACCAATTGATCAAATCTTAAAGGTACTACAGATAACTTCTTCTTTAAAATACCAGATTATTCCCCGAAACGATAAGCCAGTATTAATATACTGGGACTAAATTTTAATTCGATAATTGTTAAGGAATTAAAATTTTCAGTAGAAACAAGTCTATGGCTCAGTTATTAGTGAGTTTAGTGTAATAGACTATTGTAATAGATATGTGCTCCTTAAATTCTTAAGTGTGAATTTTTTGAATACTTACTAATCTGAGTTCGACTTTGAATTGTTGCTTAAACTCCTGAGTATGGCGAATTTAAAGATGTTCGGTTAGGAAATTTATAAGTTGCAGGAGCCAGGTTTACAACTTATAGCTTAAAACAGATAATATTTCCGATATAAAGTTTAAATAAACAATCTGGTGTGCCTGAATAACAGCAAGTTAATAATCGAACTTACGTTACTTATTTATTCTTGTTCTATTGCTTATTCAATATTTTTCCTGAAAAAAATCTTTTTTTTAATTGTTTATATAGGGTTATCGAAAGCTAGAGGGTACTTTACTCTGTAGCGAAATAATATATGGATAACTCAACAATTATAAAATACTTATCAGGAGTTGCTTCCGAACAGGAAGTGAAAAATCTTTTTCAATGGATTAATACAAGTCCAGAGAATCGAAAAGATTTTATAGAAATGAAAAAAAATTGGGCATTAACTTCTGTAGCTAATGAAAACGATGAAGTTGTATGGCAAAATTTTATTTTAGCAAAGCAAAAATTCTCGAAAAATAAATTTTTCAAAAGGCAATTCATACAAATTGCAGCTTCAATATTGCTGATTTTCAGCTTAGGATTTGCCACTAAGAGCTTAGTGTCAAAAAAATCGAAACTTTGGTATTCGTCCAATACTATTATTGAAGTTCCCGCAGGTGAAATGTCGAAATTGACATTGTCAGATGGCACTTCTGTTATTCTAAATTCGGGAACAACATTCTCTTATTCTGGTAATTTTAGTAAAGGAGAACGGATTGTTCAACTGGATGGCGAAGCTTTCTTTGATGTCGAAAAAGACTCCAAACATCCCTTCATTATAAAAACAAAGCTACTTGATTTTAAAGTGTATGGCACTTCCTTCAATATTGAGGCTTATCCGGAAAGTAACCAGGTTAGTACAACGTTGGTGGAAGGAAGTTTAGGTTTTGTGAATAAAAAAGGAGATGAGCTTGGAAAGTTAGTTCCCGGTGAGAATTTACTGTGTAAAGGAATTGATAATAAGATAAATATTTCCAATGTAAGTCTTGATTTATATACTTCATGGAAAGAAGGAACAATTATTTTCAGAAATGAAAAACTAGAAAATGTGGCTGCAAAACTGGAAAGATGGTATAATGTTGAGATTGTTATTCGAAGCCCTAAGTTAGCCAATGAATTATATTTTGGAACAGTAATGAAGAATAAACCAATTGATCAAATCTTAGAAGTATTACAAGTAGCTTCTTCCTTAAAATATCAAATTATCCACCGAAACGATAAGCCAACTTTAATATACTGGGAATAAATTATAAAAACAGATACTCATTAATTAACTATGAATGCTAAAAACAGTACCTAAAAAAACAGACCGAAAGCAAAATTCACTTTCGATCTGTCAGACAAACAGGGTGTTACCAGCATCCCCATCTGTAAATGATGGAACAAAGCCTTCTCGACAAGGACAAATATTCACCATTAATTCTACAAATTTATGAAAAAAACGGATTACGGCTCACTTTTAGTGAGACTTAAAAAGCTTTTGCTTATTGTGAAAACGATTGTTATTATTATTATTACCTGTAGTATGCAGGTTCATGCGAACTCATTTAGCCAAAATGAAAAGCTCAACCTGACGATGAAATCTACTTTTAAAGAAGTTATTGAGCATCTTGAGCAGGTTTCTGATTATCATTTTGTTTTAAAATACGATGAAAACTTTCTTGATAAAGAAGTTTCTGTAGATTATAACGGAGAGACCATTGATTACATATTACAAGATTTTTTAAAAGGTTCAGGATTTACTTATAAAATTATTGATAGGTACATTGCCATTACACCTGAAAATGAAAAGCAGGAGGTTCCTCAAAATTTAGAAGAAAATAAAAAAGTAACAGGAACTGTTATTGATGATTCCAAAATAGCTATACCTGGTGTAACCATTGTGGTAAAAGGAAAAATGAAAGGAGTTATAACTGATATCAACGGGAAATTTGAAATTGAGGTATCTGATTCAGATGTCTTGGAATTTTCTTTCATAGGATTTAAGTCTTTAAGCGTACCGGTAAAAGGGAAAATGGAATTGAAAGTACTGTTGAAAGAAAAAGTTAGTGAACTTGATGAAGTTACTATTGTTGCTTTTGGTAAACAAAAGAAGGAGAGTGTTTTAAGTTCGATTACTACAATTAATACAAAAGAACTGAAAATTCCTAGTAGCAACCTTACTACGGCACTGGCCGGACGTGTGGCTGGTTTGATTTCTTATCAGAGAAGTGGAGAACCAGGAAAGGATGATGCAAGCTTCTTTATCAGGGGGGTAACTACATTTGGATACAAGAAAGATCCTCTTATCTTATTGGATAATAATGAGATAAGTGCTTCTGATTTGTCGCGAATGCAACCAGATGATATTGCCAGTTTTTCAATTATGAAAGATGCTACGGCTACTGCTTTATATGGATCGCGGGGTGCAAATGGAGTTATTTTAGTTACGACTAAAGAAGGAGTAGAAGGAAAAGCAAGAATTAATATCAGGTTTGAAAATTCAATTTCTAAACCCACCAAACGGGTAAAATTAGCCGATCCTATCACTTATATGAAATTGCACAATGAAGCAATTAAAACCCGTAATCCGTTAGGAGTTACACTTTATTCTCAAAATAAAATAGATAATACAATTGCTGGGGGGAATCCGTATGTGTATCCTACAAACGATTGGTACAAGATTCTTTTTAATGATCATGCTTATAACCGACGTTTAAATATGAACCTTAGCGGTGGAGGTAAAGTTGCCCGTTATTATATCGCAGGTACTGTAAATAATGATAATGGAGTGTTGAAAGTTGATCACAAAAACAACTTCAACAGCAATATTAATTTAAAACGTTACATGCTTCGTTCCAATGTAAATATTAGCGTGACAAAAACAACAGAGGCAGTTGTACGTTTACAAGGAACATTTGATGATTATACAGGGCCATTGAATGGTGGAGATGCAATGTATTCTTCCGTAATGCAGGCTAATCCGGTGCTTTTTCCAGCCTATTTTGAACCAGATGAAGCCAATCAATATACGAAGCACATATTGTACGGGAATTATGATCAGGGACAATTCAATAATCCTTATGCTGAAATGACAAAAGGATATAAGGATTATACCTCATCTCAAATTTTTGCACAGGTTGAATTAAAACAAAAACTCGATTTTATAACCAAAGGATTGGCTGTAAGAGGGATGTTTAACACGACCCGTTATTCATATTTTGATGTGAATCGTTATTATACACCGTTTTTATATAATGTATCGATGTATGATAAGCAAAAAGATAAGTATACTTTAAATCTGATTAATGAAGAATCGGGAAAAGAATATTTGGAATATAATGAGGGAACTAAAGACATTAATTCCAGTACCTATTTCGAATCAGCAATTAATTGGGAGAGAACTTATGCCGAGAAGCACGCGGTAAGCGGATTGTTAGTATTTACACTTAGGGAACAGATTTATGCCAATGCCGGCGATTTACAAAAATCCTTACCCTATAGAAACGTTGGTTATGCCGGACGTTTTACCTATGCTTATGACTCCCGCTATTTTGCCGAGGTTAATTTTGGATACAATGGTTCCGAACGTTTTTCGAAAAAGGAACGTTTTGGTTTATTTCCGTCAATTGGTTTTGGCTGGATTGTTTCGAATGAAAACTTTTGGAATATGGATTTGAAACAAACGATCAGTAAGTTAAAGTTTAAAGCAACTTATGGTTTGGTTGGGAATGATGCGATTGGTTCTGCTGATGACCGTTTCTTTTATTTATCAAATGTAAATATGAATAATGGCGGAAAAGGTGCATCATTTGGAACTTATGGAAACAGTGGTGGTCGTTCTTTGAATGGTATTTCAATATCCCGTTATTCTAATGATAATATTACCTGGGAGGAAGCCGAAAAACTAAACCTGGGAGTTGAATTGGGTTTATGGGAAAAGCTGGAACTACAAGTCGATTTTTTTAGTGAAAACAGAAATAATATTTTGATGAGTCGTTCCGCTATTCCGTCAACCATGGGATTGCAGGCTAGCGTTCGTGCTAATGTTGGAAAAGCAAAAAGTCATGGCGTCGATATTTCCTTGAATTTTAATCATTCTTTTAATAAAGATTTCTGGATAACGGCATTAGCCAACTTTACTTATGCAACAAGCGAGTTTACTGTTTACGAAGAGCCTGATTATGAAGATATGCCATGGTTATCGTTTGTAGGACAATCTTTGAATCAAAACTGGGGATATGTGGCTGAACGTCTTTTTGTAGATGAAGAAGAGGTTCGTAATTCACCGGTACAGTTTGGAGATTATATGGCAGGTGACATTAAGTATAAGGATGTTAATCGCGATGGAAAAATTTCATCATTAGACAAGGTATTCATGGGATATCCTATGAGTCCTGAGATTGTTTACGGGTTTGGTTTTTCATCTGGTTATAAAGGTTGGGATTTTTCCTGCTTTTTTCAGGGCTTGGCACGTGAATCTTTTTGGATTGATCCGTCGAAAACAGCACCTTTTATTAATCAACAAAATGCTCTGTTAGAAGCTTACGCTGATAGTCACTGGTCTGAAGACAATCGTGATTTATATGCTTTGTGGCCTCGTTTGTCAGAAACAATTAGTGAGAACAATACCCAATCTTCTACTTGGTTTATGCGTAATGGTGCATTTTTACGTTTAAAATCGCTGGAATTTGGTTATACCCTACCTTCAAGTTTAGTGTCAAAAGCTAAAATTAGTAAGTTACGTGTTTATTTCAGTGGAACCAACTTAATTACATTCAGTAAGTTCAAGCTGTGGGATCCTGAAATGGGTGGAAATGGACTAGGCTATCCAATACAAAAAGTTTATAACCTTGGACTTCAATTATCCTTCTAAAAATAAGAACAGATGAAGAAAAAAGTATATATCATTTTAATCGTTATTTTGAGCAGTTTCACTTCGTGTGATTATCTGGATGTTGTTCCTGATAATATTGCGACCATTGAATATGCTTTTCGTAACAGAACAGAAGCAGAAAAATACCTGTTTACTTGTTATGGATATCTTCCGGGACAAGGCTCTCTTTATTGGGATCCTGCTATGAGCGGAAGTGATGATAGTTGGTTCCATCAGTTTGTTCCCTGGACTACTCGCAATATTGCGATGGGAAGGCAAAACGGGAGTGATCCTTACATGAACTATTGGGATGGAACTAATGGAGCTAACAAAAACTTGTGGCAAGGTATTCGAGACTGCAATATTTTTCTTGAAAATATTGAGACAGTTATTGATTTGCCAGCTTATGAGAGAAAAAGATGGACGGCCGAAGTGAAATTTATAAAAGCATTCTATCATTTTTATTTGTTCCGTATGTACGGACCAATCCCTATTATCGATAAGAACCTTCCAATTTCAGCCGGGGTAGATGAAGTAAAGATATATCGGGAACCTGTTGATGAAGTGGTAACATACATTATCAATTTAATGGAAGAAGCAGCCTTGGATTTGCCTGAAGATGTTGTCGAAGGAACAGAGGCTGGGAGAATAACCAACTTAATAGCAATGAGTATGCGTGCTAAAGTTTTGGTTTATGCCGCAAGTCCTCTGTTTAATGGGAATGCAAACTATGCAGGTATTATTGACAATCGTGGTGTTCAGCTTTTTCCGCAAACATACGATGAAAATAAATGGAAAATTGCTGCAGATGCGTGTAAGGAAGCCATTGATATATGTCATGAACAAGGAAAATTATTGTATAATCTGGTTGATGTGCAGGTAGCCAATGCACCGGAACCATTTAAACTTCAAACAACTTATCGTCAAACAATTTGCGATCGTTGGAATCAGGAGCTTATATGGGGAGGAACTAATGTTGAATGTAGCGACCTGTCAAAGCAGGCCCAGGCTAAAATCATGACTTTGACTACGGATAATAGATTTAGTGTCATATCAGAATGGGGGCCAACTATGAGAATCGTTGAATCTTATTATTCAAAAAATGGAGTTCCCATTGATGAAGATATAGAATGGTCTTCTAAGGGTTGGTATTCAAATCGATTTGAAATAAGATCGACACCATCGTCAGGAGATGAGAAATACTATGTAAAAGAAGGAGAGAAAACAGCTTATCTGCATTATAACCGGGAATCCCGATTTTATGCCAGCATTGGTTTCGACCGGGGAATTTATTTTGGTAATGGTTATTACAGTTTTCCTGATAATGTAAAACATTGTGAATTTTTTGCCAAAGAATATTCGGGTTTAGCATCTTCATCCGATGGCTTTTCGATTACCGGATATTCTGTGAAAAAAATGCATAGTTTTAAAAATGCACTGACAGCAGATAGTTATAAAGTTGAATATTACCCCTTTCCTATTATACGTTTGGCAGATTTGTATTTGTTGTATGCTGAAGCAATGAATGAGGCCAATGGTCCGTCATCTGAAATTTTGACTTATTTGGATGCCATAAGAGATCGTGCAGGATTGAAAGGTGTAAAAGAGTCGTGGTCTATGTATTCCAATATGCCCAATAAACCTGACAGTAAAGATGGTTTACGGGATATCATTCATCATGAACGAAATATTGAGTTAGCCTTTGAAGGAAAACGATTTTGGGACATTCGTCGATGGAAACAAATTTCAGAATTGAATATACAACCCAAAGGATGGAATACCTTGGGAGATAATCCTGACGATTTTTACAAACTAACCAATATTGCTCTGATACCAGTAGAATTTTCAGTAAGAGACTATTTATGGCCAATCAGGGAATATGATATGTTAGTTAATAAAAATTTAGTTCAGAATTATGGATGGTAATAATTCTTATTTATTTAATTTGAATAGAAGTAAAATGAAAAATAATCTTTTTTTATTAGTCATATCACTTGGAATTATCATCTGTTCCTGTGACGAAGAACCTATTGGGCAAATACCAACTGATAGCTTACCTCCGGCGCCCGTTTCCAATGTACAAGTTGAAAATATTGCAGGAGGAGCACTTTTGACATATACCTTGCCCGATAACGAGGATTTGTTATATGTAAAAGCTGTTTATTCATTAAAAGACGGAGTTACCAGTGAAGTGAAAGCTTCTTTGTATACCGATACTTTAAAAATTGAAGGCTTTGGAGATATGCAAGCCCGGCAAGTATCGGTCTATGCTGTTGACAGAAGTAAAAATGAGTCAGAACCGGTACAAATAGCAATTGAACCACTTGAACCACCCGTACTTACTATAGGAAAAACATTGCGTTTGGTTGAAGATTTTGGAGGAGTTCATGCTTATTGGGAAAATTCTGACCGTGCTGAAGTTTCTATTGTAATTACTAAAACTGATCACAATGAAGAGTATACACCTCTCGAAGTATTTTACACGAGCCTTGCGGTTGGTGATGGTGCTGCCCGTGGTCTTGATACGCTGGAGAGTTATTTTGCTACTTATGTAGAGGACCGCTGGGGAAATAAGAGCGAAATAAAATACGACACATTAGTTCCGTTGTTTGAGCAACAGTTCGACCCTGCAAATTTTAAAGAAGTAAAATTACCAAACGATGTAGAAAGTGCTTATGGATGGGTACTTTCTAATATTTGGGATGGAACTGTTGGTGATCAGGGATTTCATACTGCCAGCGGAGGAGATTGGCCACAATCGTTCACTATTGATTTAGGAGTAACTGGTAAAGTTAGCCGTATTAAGGAATATCAGAGGCAAAATGATTGGATTTACAGACATGGTAATTTGAAAAAATTTGAGGTTTGGGGAGCTGCAACTCTTGATCCATCAGGAAGTTGGGATTCGTGGGTGAAATTAATGGATTGTGAGTCTGTTAAACCATCAGGATTACCCTTAGGGCAATATTCTTCCGAAGATCAGACATGGGCTGTTTCCGGAGAAGAATTTATTAATTCTCCAGAAAACCCTCCAGTTCGTTATATCCGTATTCTTGTAACAGAAGATTGGTCTGGAGGAGACTTTCTTCACCTGTCAGAATTAGAGGTTTTTGGAGATTATCGTTAATGGAATTTTATGAATGTAAAAAATTATATGATGAAAATAAAGAATATAATATACATCCTGCTATTCATTATGTTTGCCATTTCTTGTTCCGAAATGAACGATATGCATCAGGAATATTTGGATGAAGGAGAAATTATTTATGCCGCTCAATTAGATAGTGTTGAATCTGCTTCTGGTTATAACCGGGTAGAATTTGAGATGTTTGCTTTATCACAACGTATCGAAAAAGTACGTATTTATTGGAATGAATTAAACGATTCTCTGGATGTCATGATAAATAATGAAACAGGGATTTTCAAACAAATTATTCCTGATTTACCTGAAAGAGAATATATTTTTCAACTGGTAAGTATTGATCAGTATGGTAATAAATCGCTAAAATATGAAGTTGCCACCCAGACATTTGGCGATATTTATATTTCCGGATTAATAAACAGAACCATTGATCAGATGGAATATGTTGGAGAGGACTTGGTTGTTGAATGGAGAACAATTGCAAATACACTTGGAACATCATTTTATTATGAAAATTCAGAAGGAGATACGAGTTCTGTTTTTATTCAGCCAACTGAAAATACAATCACTATCTCTGATTTTAAAAGTGATGGTAATTATTGGTTTAACTCTCTTTACAAACCAACAGAAAATGCCATCGATACATTTAAAACAGAACTGAAAACAGGAGTATTACCTCACTTCATTAAGTATGTAGAGTGCGATAAGTCACTTTTTACAGCCATGTCTCTGCCAAATGATTTAGGGCGTTTAGGTTGGGATGATAATGAGCGTATGGAACGACTTTGGGATGGAAGTGTTGGACCACAAGCTTACCCATGGGTTTTTCATAGCGATGGTTCACAATTACCGGGAGTAATTACTTTCGATATGGGACAGGAGTATGAAAATCTGGCGAAAATAGAAGAAACAGGACGTGATTGTTGTGGAAATCCAATTGTTTTTGAAGTATGGGGAATTGCTGACATTTCAGATGCAGCTACAGAACTGCATCCGAATGATGCCAACTGGACCGCTGAATCTCTTGACAAAGGTTGGACATTACTAAAGGAAGTAGTTCGTACTGATGATGGTAAAGCCGCCTATAAAGTCGATTTAAACGAAAATCTACCTCCGGTTCGTTACATTCGACTTCGATTTAAAGAATGTGCCGACGGTGGTAACAGCGTAAATTTAAGTGAAGTTACATTCTTGTATGAAGAATAAACTGTAGAAAATTAACAACCCATTTGCCCTTTATTATTTCTAAACTTGGCAAATGGGTTGTTTCATATTTTATGTGTAAACACCTTTTTCTTCCAGTGTTTATGGTACAGTTCTACGTGTTAAAGTATTATAATATTATTTTGGTAGTATTTGAAAATCAGCAGTAAACAAAGTTTTGTTGTTGTGGTTTTAAACACAAATTGGTTTAATTATATGGCTTATACGAAATAACAATCGCTGTAACTTGCTGGTAAATCTATTTTTGCAAGAAATAATTTCAGGCTATAACGAATAAAAATTCGTTAAGATTTTGTAAATGTTTGGTTTTTAGCATGTTTTACGAATGAAATATTATTAGTTAAGTTGCTGAAAATAAACGTCTTGTAAATCAATCTACTTGCTAATTCCTAAAATTTAACAGACTATTGACTTATTAACCATTAAAAAAAAATCTTTTTCAGTGATGTTGTTTTTAATTCATATGCCTTATTAAAATATAAACAACTGAAAAACGGAAGAATATTTTCTAAATAACAAAACCATGATATTTAATTTAAAAAAAATAATTGTTGTAATCTGTACGATGCCTTTGGTAGCCTACTCAGCTCCAAAGCAAAAGGATTTAAAACTTTGGTACGACAAACCAGCCTCTCAGTGGGAAGAAACTTTACCCTTAGGAAATGGACGATTGGGAATGACCCCGGATAGCAAAATCAGCAATGAAACCATTGTGTTGAATGATATAAGCTTATGGTCTGGAGCACCGCAAGATGCCAACAACTACGAGGCATATAAAAAACTACCAGCCATCAGGAAGTTGCTGATTGAAGGGCGAAATGATGAAGCCCAGCAACTGGTAAACAAAGACTTTGTTTGTTTGGGAAAAGGTGGGAGAGGCGAGCCATTTGGCTGTTTTCAAACCTTGGGGAATTTGCAAATTCAATACCAGTATAACGGTAACGAAATCAACTCAAGCCAGGTTACAAATTATTATCGCGAGCTTAATTTGAATAATGCATTAGCCAGTTGCTCTTTTTCGTATCAAGGAGTAAACTATAAGCGAGAATATTTCACCAGTTTTGGAAGTGATGTTGATATCATTAAAATCACAGCCGACAAAAAGGGTATGATTAATTGTGAAATTGGTATTAATCGTTCTGAGTATGCAACAGTGAGTACCGATGGCTTGATTTTAAAAATGGAAGGCGAACTGGAAAGCGGAACTGCTGAGCCGGGCATGAAATACCTGGCAAAAGTAAAAGCCGAAACCAAAGATGGTAAAATTACAAGTAGTGATAAATCAATTAAAGTTGAAGGAGCTTCAGAATTAATCATTTATGTTTCAGCAGGAACTAACTTTATGAACCCTTCTTATATTCAGGATATTCAAAACGAATTAGATGCTGCTGTAACACAAAATTACAACAAAGAAAAAAAGAAACACATCCGCAATTATCAGAACTATTTCAACCGGGTAAACATCGATTTTGGAATTGGCGAAAACAGTTCATTAACCACCGAAAAACGTCTTTCAAATTATTATAATGCCCCGGAAAAAGATTTGGCTTTACCCGCTTTATTTTACCAATTTGGCCGTTACCTGACCATTTGCAGTACCCGCCCCGGATTATTGCCACCCAACCTGCAAGGACTTTGGGCTAACCAGATCCATACTCCCTGGAATGGCGATTACCATCTGGATGTAAATGTGCAGATGAACCACTGGCCAGTAGAAGTATCCAATCTGTCGGAACTGAACTTGCCTTTGGCCGATTTGGTGAAAAGAATGGTCCCTTTTGGGGAGAAAACCGCCAAAGCTTACTACAATGCCGAAGGATGGGTTGCCCACGTAATTACCAATGTTTGGGGATTTTCTGAACCGGGAGAAAGTGCTTCGTGGGGAATTTCCAATGCCGGATCGGGTTGGGTTTGCAACAACCTTTGGCAACATTACGACTTTACAGGAGATAAGGATTACCTGGCCGATATTTATCCGGTTTTGAAAGGATCAGCCCAATTTTACAGCAGTATGTTGCTCAAAGATCCGGAAACAGGTTGGCTGGTAACAGCTCCGTCAGTTTCTCCCGAAAATTCGTTTGCCTTGCCAAACGGCAATCATGCCAATGTATGTATGGGGCCAACCATCGATAACCAAATCATCAGGGAACTGTTCAATAATGTTATTACAGCCTCAGAAGTACTTGGAAAAGATGCCGGTTTTAGAGAAAGCCTAAAACAAAAGCTAAAAGAAATACCACCAATCGCTCAAATTTCACACGATGGCCGTATTCAGGAATGGTTGAAAGATTACAAAGAAACAGATCCGCAACACCGTCACATTTCTCATTTATACGGATTATTCCCAGCCCATTTAATTACACCACAATCAACACCCGAATTAGCCGAAGCAGCAAGAAAAACACTGGAAGTTAGGGGCGATGACGGACCAAGCTGGACAATTGCCTACAAACTTTTGTTTTGGGCACGATTGCACGATGGAAACCGTGCCTTCAAATTGTTGCGGGAAATCCTGAAACCAACATTAGATACACACATCAATTATGGAGCAGGCGGAGGCGTTTATCCAAACTTACTTTCGGCAGGGCCTCCATTTCAGATTGATGGAAACTTTGGCGCTGAGGCAGGTATTGGAGAAATGCTGATTCAAAGCCACGATGGTTTTATCAACTTGTTGCCTGCCATTCCTGATTTGTGGAAAAAGCAGGGGAAAGTTAGCGGACTAAAAGCCCGTGGAAATTTTACGGTTGACATGGAGTGGGAAAATGGCAAAATTATTAGCTACCGCATTGCTTCGCCAACACCTGAAAAAGTGAATGTAAAAGTGAATGGAGAAATAAAAGAAGTAATGGCAGAAAAATTATGAGACATATTTCATTCTCCATATCAAAAAAGCCATTATAAAACTGAATACATAACGCAGATCCCGACTTTGTGTTGGGTTCTGTCTGTTTTTTCATCCAAACCAGCTCTTCCGGAATCCCTTATCAAATTTCAGAAGCATAACTTAAAACCAGAATAATGAAACTATTTGCAAACCGAACGGCTAAGCTATTCATTTTCATACTGCTTTTTACAGCCAGTTATTCATTCAATACTTATTCACAACAAGTCATACCAATTGAAACGAAAACCAATGCTTTGGTACTTCAGGTTGAAAAGAACAATGACCTGAGCGTGGTGTATTATGGAAAGAAATTGTCCGATCAACAGGATTACCTGGCTATTGCCGGTCAATACAAAAACTCCGATTACACAGGCCTGTTAAATTCAGCTTACACGCCTTCCGGTTCACGAAACCTGGTAGAACCCGCAATAACCGTAACCCATGCCGATGGAAACACTTCGTTGGATTTACGCTTTGTGAGTTCAGAAACTCAAAAGATTGACCAAAATGTTTCTGTAGTCTCAATATTGCTAAAAGATCCGGTTTACCCGTTCGAAGTAGAATTATTCTACAAGGCCTATTTCAATGAAGATGTTATTGAGCAGTGGAGTGTCATCCGTCATCAGGAAAAAGGCAAGGTAGTTTTGCACAAATTTGCTTCGGCCAATCTGTCCTTAAAAGCCAATAGCTATTGGTTGAGACATTATCATGGCGATTGGGCTAAAGAAATGCAGGCAGAAGAATACCAGCTTAAGCATGGAATAAAAACATTGGATACGAAGTTGGGAACACGTGCTAATTTATTCCAGCCTTCGGTTTTTATGATTTCGCTTGACCAAAAAGCAACAGAAGATGAAGGAACGGTTATGTTTGGTGCATTGGAATGGAGTGGTAACTTCAAAATCGATTTGGAACTTGATTCGCAGGACAACTTGCGCATTATTGCCGGAATGAACAATTATGCTTCAGACTACCACCTGAAAGCAAATGAAGAATTTGAAACACCACCATTCCTGCATACCTTGTCAAATCAAGGGAAAGGGCTTGCCAGCCGTAATTTGCACGATTGGGCACGAAATTACAAACTGCTCGATGGAAAAGGTACCCGACTAACTTTACTAAACAACTGGGAAGCCACGTATTTCGATTTTAACGAACAAAAACTGGCTGGCCTTTTAAAGGATACCAAAGAACTGGGCGTAGACCTTTTTCTACTCGACGATGGCTGGTTTGCCAATAAATATCCGCGTAACGGCGATACTGCAGGATTGGGCGACTGGCAGGAAAATGCAAAGAAATTGCCAAACGGAATTGGCTACCTGGTGAAGGAAGCTAAGAAAAACGATGTGAAATTCGGTATCTGGATTGAGCCGGAAATGGTGAACCCCAAAAGTGAACTGTACGAAAAACATCCGGATTGGGTTATAAAACAAGCCAAGCGAGACGAATATTATTTCCGCAACCAATTGGTACTTGATTTAAGCAACCCCGAAGTACAGGATTTTGTATTTGATGTAGTGGACGGATTATTTACCAAAAATCCCGACTTAGCCTACATCAAGTGGGATTGCAATGCAGTAATCTACAATGCCTGTTCAGCACATTTAAAAAACCAATCGCACTTATATATTGATTATGTGCGAGGCCTGTATGATGTACTAAAACGCATTCGTACCAAATACCCAACAGTGCCCATGATGTTGTGCTCCGGCGGTGGAGGCCGTGTCGATTACGGTGCACTGCAATATTTTACCGAGTTCTGGCCAAGTGACAATACCGAGCCCATAGAGCGTATTTTTATGCAGTGGGAATATTCCTTCTTTTACCCGTTAATTAGCATGTCGTGCCATGTAACAGACTGGGGCAAACAACCCATTAAATTCCGAACCGATGTAGCCATGATGGGCAAACTAGGCTTTGATATTGTTGTAGATCACTTAAACGAAAATGATCTTAAATACTGCCAGGAAGCGATTCATAATTACAATGAGTTGAAGCAAACAATCTGGCAAGGAGACCAATATCGTTTAAGCAGTCCGCTAACGAGCAGTGTTGCCACCATGATGTGTGTTGATAAATCGAAAAAGCAGGCAGTTGTGTTCAATTACCTGGTGAACAACCGTTACGGAGCAGGAAGCAAACTTCCTGTAAAATTCAAAGGCCTTAATCCTACCAAAAAATACATGGTGAAAGAAATCAATCTTTACCCGGGAACAAATTCAACATTGGGTACAGGGCAGGTTTATTCCGGCGATTTTCTGATGAATATAGGTTTCAACCCTGATGTGCGGGCAGGTAGAAACAGCGTGATTTTACTTGTCAGTGAACTTAATTAAAATTCAAAAAAAATGAAAAAAATAAATATTGCATTCTTACTGGTGCTAAGCCTGTGTTTAGGTGCGTGTACCCAAAATAACAGCAAAACAGGAACAAACCATGTAGCAAAGTATGGCAAGTGGTCAATCGATTTTGACTTTGCCCGCAAAGTTGTTAGTCTGAAAAAAGGTTCAGAGCTTGTAGCTGCCGATTTATATGCATCCTACAAAATGGATGGTCGCCTGGTGACCACAAAAGACTACTCACATATGGATATGAGGCAAGATGAAGTATCGGGAGGAGGAGATTTTAAGATCATTTATCTTGATAAAGACCTTCCGGTTTTAACTCAGCATTTTTATGTTTTTGAAGACAAAGATTATATCCTGACTGATTTTACTTTGGAAGATGCAACAGGAGTAGCATCTAATTACATGGCACCGGTTTGTGTCGATTCAATGCCTGCCTTGTTTGAAAAAGGCGACAACCGGGCTTTGTTTATTCCTTTCGATAACGATAAATGGATTCGGTTTCAGTCCTATCCTGCCTCTGTTGAAAAACTAACCAGTTATGAAGTAACCGCCATTTTTAACAATGCTAGTCGCAACGGATTGGTAATTGGTTCAGTAGAACACGACAATTGGAAAACAGCCATAGATATGGTTGGATCGGAAGAAACCAAAAACATTAAAAGCCTGGTTTGTTATGGAGGAGTGGCCAATGAAACCACCCGCGATGCAATCGCTCATGGAACATTAAAAGGGAAAAAGATTAAATCGCCCAAAGTAATGGTAGGTCTTTTTGATGATTGGCGTAATGGAATGGAAACCTATGCTGATGTAAATGCAGAACTAACACCGCCAAGAGCATGGGATAAGGCTGTACCTTTCGGTTGGAACAGTTGGGGTGTGCTTCAGTTTAAACTGACTTACGATAAAGCCATCGAAGTATCCGATTTCTTTAAAAATAACTTGCAAAACAATAATTTTTCAAATTCAGACAAACTGGTTTATGTTGGGTTGGATTCGGGTTGGAACAGCTTTACCGAAAAACAACTGAAAACTTTTGTGCAGCGTTGTAAAGATAACGGACAAATTGCCGGAGTGTACTGGACTCCGTTTACCGATTGGGGAAAAAATGCGGAACGTACCATACAAGATGCGCCCGATTACAAATTCAAAGACATTTATTTATATGCTAATGGAGAACCACAAGATTTAGATGGAGCATATGCCATCGATCCTACCCATCCGGCTATTGAACAAATGATGAAAAAAACTTCCGATTTATTCCATCGCTGTGGATTTGAGTATGTGAAAATGGATTTTATGACACACGGAGCATTGGAGGCTGATAACTGGTATAATCCGCAAATTACTACCGGAATACAAGCCTACAATTACGGCATGAAATTGCTCGACAAATATTTTGGTGATATGTACATTAATTTGTCCATTTCCCCGATATTCCCATCTCAATATGCTCAGTCACGACGGATTGCATGCGATGCATGGAATAAAATTAAAGATACAGAATACAGCATGAATGCCCTTTCGTATGGCTGGTGGATAGATCGTATCTATCAATTTAACGATGCCGATCATATTGTACTTCAAAAAGCAAGCGAGGGTGAAAATCGTGCAAGAGTTACTTCAGGTGTTATTACCGGACTTTATATTGCAGGTGATGACTTTAGTAAAGGCGGTTCGAAAGAAGGAAAAGAAAAAGCCAGAAAATTTCTGACTAATTCGGAAGTGAATGCTGTAGCCAAAGGAAACTCTTTCCGTCCACT
>JAESUW010000074.1 GCA_016760525.1 Labilibaculum sp. | reverse complement strand
GTTGATCCGACATTCAGAACCTCTAAAAAATAATCACTATTTTAATAGCCGCATTATAACAGCGTTATAAAAGAAAAAGGGCGAAACCAACTGGCATATTTTTGTTCACATTGTAGTGCGCACTATCAGCCTGCTGATTATTGGTGTTATGATGCTGAATGGCGGACGTTTAAATTCCGAACTGAGTGGGATAAATCGTTTTTTGTGGTCAATTCTCGTATTTGTTTTTATTTTCTTGATTTGGAATAAGTATCCTGACAATAAGGAACAAAATACACGATACTCAGGACTAAAAATTCTTGGGATTATTGGATTAACAACTATGGCGATTATTTTCAGGTCAGGTAATCCGGATAATGTGCAATGGCTACAAATTGGTTGGTGGGGCATACTCGGATTGATTGGCTGGGGATATTTTACCGTTGCTGTTTCCTTTTTAATGGTTGGTTCCCGTTTATGGGGAATTATCGGTATTTGGCTCTTTTTTATGGTACTCAATATCTTATCACAACTAGGCTTGCTCGAATTTCTTAATTTCCTGAAACCAATTTTCGGGGTTATAATTGATGGAAATGTACCATTTCTTGTGATAACAGGTTTAATAGTTGGATTGTTGTTAAAGAAGCTGAAGGATAATCCGGTTAAACTGTTGCTGTTGCTTGTGTTATTTAGTGTTCTTTCGTTTGCAGGTGGCTTTATTTTACATCATTGGTTTATTATCTCGAAAATATACGGAACACCAAGTTGGGCTTCGATTTGCAACGGAATCAGCATATTGGTTTTTGCTATTCTTTTCTATCTGGTTGATATTCTGAAAAAGGATCATTGGGTTAGAGTCTTATTACCGGCAGGACAAAACTCGTTAACAACCTATCTGGTTCCTACTGTGATTTATTATCTGTTTTGGTGGACGAGTTTGCCGATCCTTTTTTACAAACAGGGAAGTAGCCAGATATTGGCAGTCTCAGGTTCATTGTGTTGGGCCTTTGCTATGGTCGGTCTTGCTGTCTTGCTGTCAAAAATCCATATTCGGCTTAAATTGTAATAAGGTGATTCGATTATTAACTTACTGATAATCTGGTGTGCCAGATTGTTTATTTCAACCTTATACCGGAAATGTTATCTGTTTGTATCTAAAACAGGAGTGTTTTTTTCGACCGTTATAACAGGTATTCCGCGCATTAGGTGAATTCCAAATTTAAGACCTTTGCCATGAATGTAATCGGCAAGTTACTTAAAGCCTTTGCCTCCGGCAGCCGAAGGGAATTTGTTAATTGCGGGTAGTAAACGTCCGTATTCATCCATACAGTAAATCGGATCGGTTTGATTGTACCCCTGTGCTTTGGTGTTTTCTACATACCAACGTATATCCACAACAATATATTTCCACCCATGTTGTTTCAGGTTTTCAGCCATGTAATCGGCATTTGCCTTTACTTCATCTTCGGTAACCGTTGGCTCGTAGCAGTCCCAACTGTTCCAACCCATTGGAGGGCTTTGTGCCAGGGCATAAAATTCAGGACTTGCTTCTTGCGATGCTTTTTTTTGAGTTGATGTACGGAGCTGATTAAAAATACAGCCAAGGTTATCCAAGCTAGTTTTTTTGATTTTATCAGATTCATAATAGTACTTTTCACCTTTAAAGTGAAGATGAAAAAAGATGAGATCTATTACTAAATCTCATCTTCTTATTAAATATATTTCAGTACTCGAAAAAACGAATCAATTATTTTTTAATTTTTCCCTTTATCATGGTAAATGAATGGGGTGCAAAAGTGTAGGTTATTGTATCTGTATTTTTAGCTTTAATTGACGATTTTTGTTCTGTTTTAACTGTAGTTTTCCCAAAGTCGTTTTTGGCTTTGATATTCGGGCCATTTACTTCGTAAACAGTAAATTCTCCATTAAATAAACCTTCCTGCGAAATAATATCGGTGGTAATGGCTTTGTCTTTATTGCGGTTTACTACGCAAAGAACAAGTTCTCCCTTATTATATGTTGCAGAAACATCCAGAAATGGAACATTTTCCTGCTTGGTTTTTGATTCTGCTAATCCAATAAAAAACTCTTCGGTGTCGTATGTTTCACAGTCAACAGCCACATCGAGCGAAGTACCAAATGCGTTGTTTGCAAACAATGCAAGCGGGTAATAAATGGTTTGCTTAAACATGTCTGTCTCGCTTGTAAAGATTGGAGCAATAACATTTACCAACTGTGCCATATTTGCCATTTTTACCACATCGGCATTACGAATAAATGCATTCAAAAAACCAGAAATAACCAAGGCATCTTCCAGGTTGTAACGCTCTTCCAGTGCACGGGTTCCTGTCATCGATTCACCAACTCTTGCGCGATACCAAATATTATACTCGTCCCAGGCAATGTAAATAGGATCTTTGTTTCCGCGTTGTGCATAAGCCATTTCTCTCAAAATCATCCCTTTTACAATTTGGGTACGATCTTCCAATACCAATGGTGTTGATAAGTAGTTGTAGTAATTATCGGCAACGTTACCCACATACATGTGTACGGCAATATAATCAACAACATCGCGAAGTTCGTGTAGGATAGTAGCATTCCATTCGTTTGGATCGCTATCTGGGCGGTAGTTTGAAGCTCCGGCGGCAATTAGTTTTATATCGGGCGAAGTCAACTTCATAAGCTTTGCAGCCTCACGTGCTTTTTTGCTATAGTCTTCGGCGTTCATGTGTCCCATTTGCCAAAAGCCATCCATTTCATTTCCCAAACTCCAGTACTTAATGTTGTGTGGTTCGGGATAACCATGCTTTTTTCGTAGTTCGGCATAATACGGACCTTCTGCCACATTACAATATTCTACCCAGTTTTGAGCTTCTTCGATGGTTCCCGTTCCCATATTCACCGAAAAATAGGGTTCTGTACCCATTCTGCGGGCATATTCAATAAATTCGTTTGTTCCAAAGCGGTTGCTTTCCAAACGTGCCCAGGCCAGCTCCATTCTTGGTGGACGCTCATCTTTTGGGCCTACACCATCCAGCCAATGGTAATTTGAAACAAAGTTACCTCCGGGGTAACGAGTCAGAGAAACATTTAAGCCTTTTACTGCCTCCAAAACATCCAACCGAATTCCATCTTTGTCCGACAGTTCGGAACCTTCATCGTAAATACCGCCGTAAACGCATCGCCCGAGGTGTTCTACAAAATTTCCATAGATATTTTTATCTACCTCTCCAATTTGTCTTTCAATATCAATTTTAATACGGGCATTTTGTGCTGATAGCGTTTCCATCCCCAATAAGCACGTTATTGCTATTGCAGCAATAAGTAGAGATTTTCGTGTATTTACAAATTTCATATTCTTTAACTTTATAATGTTTGTATTATTTTTTTTACAATTTTACTTGTGGCCACTGTTCTTCGTTCCATGTGATTTTTCTGATCAGTAATTTAGGATGTCCGTTATCAGAAGCATCGTATCCGTGAAATACCAGATAATCGATTCCATCGAAAGAAACAGCGGCATTATGCCCCACGCCATGCCAGTTTTTATTTCCTGATAAAAGGATGCTGCCACCACCTAATGCCATTGATTTTCCGTTTTTGTCCAAATACGGACCGCTTAGTTTATCCGCACGTCCAACTATCATTTTATAGGTGCTGTTAATGCCTTTGCAGCAATAATCAATTGAAGCAAAAAGATAGTAGTAATCACCTTTTTTGAAAATAAACGGGGCTTCTATGGCATTTCCTCCGGCATCAACAGGATTATTGTCGATGGAAGGGGGATTTGGTAATCCAGATGTTTTTTTACGGGAAGCTATGGTTGGGATTTCAGTTAAATCATCATCCACTGACATTGCATCGGCGGAAAGCTTAACCAATTTTAATCCATCCCAAAATGAGCCGAAACTTAGGAATGCCTGTCCTTTTTCATCAACGATTAAATTTGGGTCAATGGCATTCCAATTTGTTTTTCCGGGGTAGGATTGTATCACTTTTCCATGATCGATCCACTTAAAATCAGGATCGGTAGTATCGAGTGTTTTATTTGTTGCCAGCCCAATACAGGATGTGTTTTTACCAAATGCGGAAATGGAATAGTACAAATAATACTGTCCGTTAAAAAAGGAAATATCCGGAGCCCAAATATGCCCTTTAAATGTGGGAACTGCTTCAACAGCCCATTGTGGAGCTTTATCGAATACGGCCTTTTCTTTTTCCCAGTTTTTCATATCGGCGGAAGACCATACATCAATTCCCCATCCTGTGCAAAACAAGTAGTAAGTGTCATTTAGACGAGTCATAACCGGATCGTGTATAACAATCTGTTTGCTTTGAGCTTTACATCCTCCTGCAATAAGCAAAAGTGATATAAATAGACTCCATTTTAAATTGTTCATCATAAACCTTAGGTTATCGTTTTGACATTTAAATAAAATAGCTCCAAAAAATGCAACACTAATGATCTGATATCAATCTTATTTTGTCTTTTTGCCCCAATATGTTGCATTTAGATTTTTTTCCGTTCCGGCATATACAAATGTTACATGGCGTGGGCTGGCTTCCCAATCGACTTCACGTTCAACGCAAACAATAACGTTGCCCAATGTTAGTTGCTTTTTTGTCGCATCGTAACTCCAATCGCCTGTCAGTGCTCCCGACATAGTGCCATCGGTATTGAGGCTTAGAGAAGAGGCTGTATTTTGTTGGGCATGGCTGTATTCAAGGTTTATGTGCTCCCATGTTCCTATAAGCGAGTCTTTGGTTATAGTACCGTAATCAGGTACGGCGGCATAACGTTCGGGCAATGCTATTGGCCACAGGTTGTCGGGTTCGCTTGCAGAGGCCGGACACCATACAATGCGGCGTACATGCCCCATCATTATGGAATTGGAGTAGGTGTTGCCATTAAGGTTGGCAGGCAATCGTCCTTGCGATATGTAGAACCATTCGTTGGTATCTTCCTCTTGGAAAATACAGCAGTGTGCTATGCCTACCCATCCATCGCTAAGATTGAATTTGTAAGGGTGGGTTACGATAGGGTAGCAGTCACCGCTTCCGTCGGTAAAGTTGCGTCCCGTTATATCGAGGTATGGGCCTTCGATGTTTTCGCTTCTGACCACTCGCGTGTTGTATGGTACGTCGAGACCATCGTAAGCCATGAATAAATAGTAGTAACCATCTTTGTATATTATTTCAGGAGCTTCGCTGCCTTGCCAACGCGATGAGGCTGTACGTGTGCCAATTCTCACACCATATCGGGCTGTTAGCTCACTTGCACTGTTTGCGTAAGGCTCACCGAGTGTGTTGAGAGGTTTTCCTGTCGTTTCATCGACTTGCAATAGTGCGAAGCCACTATGCCACGAGCCATATGTTAAGTAATGGTTTCCCTCAGGTGTTACTATATATGTAGGGTCGATGGCGTTGTAGTAGAAATAGGCACTCCAATCCGATGTGCTGGAGCGACTGTAGTCCAGTCCACGATCTGATGATGAACATGTAACATATCCCTTGTCTTCCCAATTAGCTCCGGCGGGATCGGTCGATTCGCACATGCCGATAAAGGAGCGTTCTGTCCAGCTTCCATCAAAGTTGTCTGAGGTGTTGACGGCACCGGTTTCGATGTAGTTATCAATAACTATGCTGTAGTACATACGCAGGATATCTTGACCTCCGACGTTAACCCGGCGAACTACCGGCGCCCAGTAGCCGTATGATATGTTGTCTTTGGCAATAACATCAAGCCCCATGCGCGAACGAATGGCGTTGAGTGAGTCGGCTACCCAGGTGGGGGCTTCATAAAAAGGCCCGCCTATCCATTCCCAATTAACCAAATCAAGAGAACGTTTGCCTTGAAAATGTCCATGACCTTCGTGTTCATTACCATACGAGGCATCGGTGCCGTACATGTAATAATATCCATTGTAGTAGGCAACCGATGGGTCGTGAACGTTGGCCAGGTTCCATTGCCCACGGTTCGACCACGAGCTTATATCATCACCTGTCGATGTATAATCATCATTATAAGTTGGTATAGCAAAAGGCATTTCAACTAACTCAGGTTTTGTATTAGTGTTGGGCACAGGATCGCTGATATCATCGCTGCATGCATAAGCAATAAAAATTATCAGGATCAGAATATAAATTAATTTACTTTTCATATTGTAAAACTTAAAAATAATTAAACTTTGAAATGAGATAATTAAAAAACATCAGTTGGACAATATCTTATTTCTTGTAGAGAGAGTGTTTTCTACTCTAACTCTACTACCGGATGAATGTTATATTTAGCTCTGAAAGCAGGGCCATTATCTTCATTGTTGTTTGCCGAATTACCTACAAGGTTTGGGTTGGCATTAAGAGTAGATTGATATATTGGGAAATATTCGTGTCCCGTATTGTAATATTCGAACGATGAATCGTCGGCGGTTTCGGCAGTAAGCTCTTCTGTTGAGGCTGTGCCATCACGTTTATAATAAGCATGTTCAATCAACTGGTTCAGACGATCTGCATCGTAGAAGAATCCCCAACGGAGTAAGTCGATACCACGTCCGTTTTCGCAACCGAATTCTTTAGGACGTTCAACGTTTGCTATGTGTTCAAAAAGAGCATCAGCAGACGGGAAGTCGGCAACTTGAAGATCATAAAGAGCAACCCGTTGACGTACTTCGTTAATGTAATTGATAGCAATTTGTGTTGGACCGTTGATTTCATTTTCGCATTCTGCTGCACGCAGTAAAACATCGCTGTAACGCATAAGGCGCAGGTTGATTCCACAATGCAACCCGTTAGTAATAGAACTGTAGATGTTGGTCCTTGCATTGGTGAACTTAGCTATTGATATACCACCCTGGGAAGTGTTCGATACTGGAGTTTCAGTTATGTCTTGTTGATAAACAGTGTTGTTGCGAGGATCTCCGTCAGGGTATGCCGCAGTACTCAGGTCGGTATAGATGCCATATTCATCTTCGTATGTAACCAGCGTCCAGTACAAACGAGGATCGAGACGTCCATCTGTACAGTTCTCTTTTTTGAACAGGTTATACAACCAGGGTGCGCCTGCCAGGTCGCCCCAGCTACCCAATTGCTGAGAAGCGTAGTTGCTTTCTACTGCATGCCCTTGAGTGGCTTCTGAACTTATGTTTACCGGAGTCCACTCTTCGTCGGTGCCACCTGTGCCATAGTCCATAAATTGAACTTCGAAGAGGCTCTCTGAGTTATTTTCTCTATCTTCTCTAAAGTTGTCGCCATAGTCGGCTGTAAGTTCATAATTTCCGTAATTGCCGGCGATGATGTCTCTCAGTACCGTATAAGCCTCATCAAATTTATGACGGAACATCAATGCACGAGCCAAATATCCGGCTGCAGCACCACTTGTAACACGGCCTTGCGCCCATTCCCCACCTTCATCTCGCGATGGTAATATCTGCATAGCTGTTGTGAGGTCGGCCTCCATTTGGTCAAGCACCTCATCTTGCGTATTATTGGATGCATACATGGTGTTGATGTCTGAATAAGAAGCATAGTCTGTAATCAATGGAACAGTCTGGTAATAGGTAACCAAATTATAGTATGCTAAAGATCTGAGGAAGAGGGTCTGTCCTTTTATCTGGTTATAAGAATCTTCCGATAGTTCAACATCATCGACTTTCGACAATACAAAATTTGTGCGGTTTACTACATGGTAGTTGTCGCGCCATATCCACTCGTCGCCTACTTCGTTTGTACCCGGTGAGTTAAGGTTGTCGTAGTTAATATACCACTGTTGCGATGAATTCCAGACTTCGTCGCCACGTACAGCATCCATAGTGTAACCAACGCGGGCAAATGTACCTTCGAGGCGTATGCGGTTGTAGCACGCAATAACAGCTTCCTGAAGTTCCGACTCTGAATCGCCAAAATCGTAGGTTGTCTGATTATTCGGGTTCGTAACATCGAGTTCGTCATCACAGGCTGTAATGCCTGCAATAATCGCCAACATTGTTAGAATTATATTTATACTTTTCATAATGATATCTTTTTTTAGATTGTATTTTTAGAATGAGAAGTGTGCTCCGAACATTATGGTTTGTGGTGTTGGGTACGAAGCATAGTTGTAACCGGGAGTGAATGTACCTCCTGCGAAATCTACATTGTAACCTTTGTATTTAGAAAATGTGGCCAAATTTTGAGCCGATGCGTATATACGAACACCGCGAACATAGCCATTAAACCACTTGTCAGGGAAGTTATAGCCCAGTTCAACGTTGGCAATTTTCAGATAGGATGCATTTTGCAAGAAACGCTGGCTGAACATATCGTTGGTGATTGAACCTGTAGATTTGTAAGCTACGCGGGGCACATCGGTATTTGTGTTATCCGGTGTCCAGGCATTCAACAGATCAACGCTCTTGTTAAGTGCACCATATGAACTGCGCAATGTAAGGTCAACAAAATCTACGGCTTTGAAACCGGCAGCTCCAAATATCGATATGCTCAAGTCAAAGCCGTTCCATTCAGCACGTGCATTCAAACCGTAATTTACCTTTGGTAACCCACTACCGAGGAATGTTTGGTCTGCATTGGTAATGTCGCCATCGTTGTTGAGGTCGGCGTATGCAATGTCACCGGGTTGTGCTCCGTTCTGATTGATGTATTTACCTTCTGAGTTGACACGGGTATCTATCTCTTTTTGTGACTGGAAGATACCTTCGGAAACGTAGCCATAGAATTCACCCACTTCACGACCGATCTCTGTTCGGCAGTAGCCATCGGTCTGGGGTTCACCTGAAACACCTAGTTTTGTTACCTTATTGTTGAGGGTAGAAAAGTTTGCAGAGATTTCATACTTAATAGCATGTTTACGATTACGATAGGAAAGCAAGAACTCAAGACCGGAGTTTTCCATTGTTGATGCATTCATATTTACTGTTCCATTGGTCACACCTGCATTAGCCGGAACAGCTACACCATAATGAAGGTCTTCTGATGTTGATTTATACCAGTCGAAAGTAAATTCCAATTTATTGTTGAACATCGCGAGATCGAAACCAATATCAATAGTTTTCTTCTTTTCCCACCGTAGGGTTGGGTTTACATAGTTTGATATTGCTGAGCCGGTAACTTTATTATTTCCAAAGCTATATGTGTAGTCGCCTCTCGCCATAACATCCGTGTATTCGTAGGGTCCTAAGTTTGTATCATTACCAAGTTCACCATAGCTGGCGCGAATCTTGAATAGGTTGATGGTCGATTTGGCTACAGGGAAGAAGCTTTCACGTTCGATACGCCATCCGGCTGATATAGATTGGTAGAATTCCGAACGATCCACTGAAAGACGGCTTGATCCATCACGACGGGCAGTTAACGATATAAGGTATTTCTTATCGAAATCGTAGTTGACACGACCGATATACGAAGCCAGTAAGTCTTCGCTTTCATAGGTTTCTGATGATGTTTCCTCTGCGTTGCCTATTTGCAGGTAGTATGGTTCGGACATATTAACACCTGTGCCTGTGAGTCTGTGATGGAGGTTGTGCTCGAATGTTTGGCCAACAAGCACATTGACGTGATGGCGTCCAAAGTTACCATCGTAGGTTATATAGTTTTCTATAAGTGAAGTGTTATTGCTGCGATACTCCTGTATCAGGCGCTCATTGCTTTTTGGTAAATAGTTTGTTGTACTCTGTATAAATGCAGGTACGAATGTGAAGTCCTTTACAGTAGTTTTGCTGTACGACAAGTTGAGGTTGTAATCAAACTTGTGATTCTTGCTTTGGCGGCCAAGCATACCTATAAGGTCAACCTTTGTCGAACCTGAAGCAACGAAACGGTCAACAACAGAGTTTCTTTCCAAAAGACCATTGGTGAGCAGAACATTTGTTACACGCAAGTCTCCATGAACATCGTCATAATAAGTACCATAACCGTAAGAGTCGTAGCTGTATTCTGATGCAGCCGAAATTTTGTCGTCAAGCACCCAGGTTGATTCATCGTAAGCCTTAATGCTTGGAGGTAAAAGCAGGGCCGAAGCCATTACAGGAAATTGTGAACCATATAGCCCCTGTACGTACTCGTTGGCATTACTGAGAGCCATATTGTCCTGATCGCTGTGGCTATACACTATGTTGGTTTTGATTTTGATAAATTTAAGATCCATCGTATTGTTGATACGGGCAGTGTAACGGTCGAAGTTCGGGCCTGCACCTTCAATTGTTCCTTCCTGGCTATAGTAATCGAGAGCGATGTTGTAAGTACTGTTGGCACCACCTCCTGAGAAGTTGATGTTGTGATTCTGACGGATACCTGTTTTGAACGCCTCATCCTGCCAATTTGTATTAACTTCGCCTGGATCGATATATTTTTCGTTGTTAGGATCGTATCCGGCAGGAACATCCAGTCCACTGTTTTCGTATGCCATAGTAACGTATTGGCCATATTGGTAAGAGTCCATTACATCATATACACCTTTCTGTACCTGATCGAAACCATAGTAGCCTTTGTAGTCTATCTTCATGGCTTGGTTTTTCTTGCCTTGCTTTGTGGTAATGATAATTACGCCATTGGCAGCACGCGAACCGTAGATTGCGGCAGCAGAAGCATCCTTAAGCACCTGAACGCTTTCGATATTGTTTGGCGAGAAGTCGCGTATTGTTGTTCCCATTGGTACTCCATCAACAACGTAGAGAGGTGAGGTGTTACCGAACGAACCGATACCACGAATACGTACCGTAGGGTCAGCTCCCGGTTGTCCGTCGGATGTAATTTGAACACCGGCTACTCTTCCCTGCAGCATTGTTGAGATGTTTGAGTTTGATACCTTCTTCATCTCTTCAGCATCGACAATGGCCACTGAACCTGTGAGGTCAACCTTGCGTTGTGTGCCGTAGCCTATTACTACCACCTGGTCGAGTTGTTTTGTATCCGAAACCAATGTAATGCTGCCTAATTCAGTTTTTCCTCCAACGCTTACTTCAGTATTTTTGTATCCTATAAAAGATACTATCAGCGTAGCATCTGAAGGAACAGAAAGAGAGAAGTTGCCATCAATGTCGGTAATGGTACCATTGGATGTACCTTTTTGTATTACGGTTGTGCCTGGAAGCGATTCTCCGTTTTCGTCAACAATTTTACCATTTACTGTTATGTTGCCTGTTTGAGTCATTGAAATCTTGTCGGCATTGCCATTGCCTTCTGCGTATGTTGCCGGAGCGAGCGCCAACAATCCCAACAGGATTAAATATATATATTTCATACGATTATTTTTATTTATTTATTAAGGTATCGTATGGAACTCGCACGCTAATCATTTGCTTGGATGTGAAGATTTTACGTGCTAGTTTCATAGTTTAATTATTTTTTATCTTAGTGATTATTCAACAATTACGAGATAAGCCCCTTCTGTTACGAGTGCGCAATTCAAATCAGAACCGTCCACTGCTATTCCCTCATACTTTTGGAAATGCGTTTCGCCGGTGGCGTAAGTAACATTGTAAAGTATATCAGCAGTATCGTCACCATTGTTTGTAACTGTAATGACTATTTTAGAGCCACTTATGTTTGATGTGAATATATCCCAATTCCAATCAGATGTGGAGGTGGCTGTGCCATAACCATCGCCCCATCCGAAGTTGTCCATCCGAACTACAGCATATTCAGTGTTGTCAGCTTTGCGAAGAATTGTACTCGGGCTGTGATAGTTTTGAAGATTGTTGGAGTAGCAGTACATTGTAATTGTCGTGCTCGAACCTGATGCGACAGTATAGTCATCAGAGAATACCGTCCACCATGCTGTAGAGAAGTCAGTAGCACCTACCTGACTTACACCCAGTACAAGAGTTAGCGGGCAAGTTGTAGTTACTGTGCTTGTTGCACCAACATAAGAAATGACAGCGGACTGAGAACCTTCGGCAGCCGGAATCGTGCTAAACTGAAGCGTTTCATTTTCTAAAATACCTGTTGTACCGTCGGAATATGTAGCAGTTACGATAATACCTGTAGTGTTGAATAGGATAGGGTTGCTGCTAAAGTAATAGTATGTAGTTATGTCTGGCAAAGTAGTAAGCTCCAGGCTTACAACAGCGTTAGTTACTTCCAGTGTGTAGAAGGTTGATACAGCCGGGCAGTATTCGCCTTGCTTAGTTTTGTTATAAGCTGTTATAACTGTCTTTTCTCCAAGTGTAGTCATATCAGGAATAACGGTGAATGATATATCTGTAGAATCAACCTGCTCAGAAGATCCGTCGGCGTAAGTAACAGTAGCTGTTGCATCACCCCAAAAGTTTTCGTTGCCTAATTCAACAAAAGCAGGTGTTCCTTCAATAGTGATTGACTCCGGAAGAACATCTTCTACAAGCGTTACTTTAGAAGGTATAAGATATGCTTGTTTCATCTCGAAATAGCTGCCATCGCAAACTAAGAAAGCCACGATATCAGCAGTAGCAGAAACCGCTTGCTGATATGTTTCGACTAGCTCTACACCATTTGTACCAACGGCAGTGGCTGTTACATATACATTGCCGGTAGCAGAGTGGTCAACTTCAATAGTAACAGAAGCCCCTTGCATGGTAGTGATGAAGTCGTTCCAAATATCGCCATCACCGTCGGTGTCGGGATAGTTCTGGGTGATCAAGCCTGCATCGTAAGCATAACCTTCATCTACCATTCCTCCTCCCCAGCCATAAGCATCAGAACGAAGAACAAAGTATTCTGCATAGCCGTCGGCATCACGATCTGCTATTTCATTGGTGATGGCTAGATTCCAGTTGTTCCAGGCGCCACCGCCGGAAGAATGGTTAACAAACTCTATATGCAATAGTTTGTTTGTAGGAATGGTGAAGTAATCAGAGAATGCAGACCACCAGGCGGCACTGTTATCTTCAGCTCCGACTATCGTTGCAGCGATGTTGAGGTAAGTAGTGTCACCTGTATTTGTACTTGCATTCGCATCTGTAATTGAGTCGATCCTGCTCTGCAGGTCATAGGGAGCATCAATTGAATAAGTATCCAACTTCTCGCATCCAAATAAGCCTAAAGTTACCAAAAATGCTGCGCACAAAGTCCACCTCATCAGTTTAGTTTTTTTCATAGAATAAAAATTAAATAATATTTAACATTTATAACGATTGCAATATAGGGTGACATGATACTTTTGGAGGTGGACAATTGTGGAAATAGAGTGGATGATTTCGGAAAATGACAACTCCGGAATAATAGTGGTATTTGTTACTTGCTGGTACTTAATGGTTTGTTGGTAAAATCGGAAGGACTCATACCATAATGTTTCCGAAATACACGACTGAAATATTTTGGATCATTAAACCCAACCTGAAAAGCAATGTCTGAAATGGGTTGCTTGCTTTGGTGTATTAGTTCAATCGCTTTTTTTAATTTGTATGTGTTTATAAAATTGGTAATATTCAAATCGGTAATAACCCTGATTTTTTTATACAACAAACTACGACTTACAAACATTTCACTCGCAAATTGCTCAATTGAGAATTCAGGATTGGTGTAGTTTTTTTCCAATATGCGATATACTTTGTTGATGAATTCTTCGTCAACAGGATTTGAAGTAATGTTCTCAGCGGAAATGTTTTGCGATGAATTGAACATTCTTTTTAATTTTATTCTGCTTTCAATCAGATTTTTCATTCGAATCTGTAATAGTTGCAGATTGAAAGGTTTTGAGATGTAATCATCAGCTCCGGTTTTAAGACCTTCAACTTCGTTTTCAACCATGTTTTTTGCTGTTAACAGGATAATAGGAATATGGCTTGTCTGAATCTCCTTTTTCATGCACTTACACAGTTCAATACCGCTAAGTATTGGCATCATCACATCAGAGATAACTAAATCAGGAGAATGTTTTTTAGCCATTTTAAAGCCAATATTACCATTTTCTGCTCCTAGTATTCTATAGTCCTCTTTTAACGTTTGCATTAGAAATGTACGTAAATCAAAATTGTCTTCAACAATCAGTACCAATGGTTTTGATTTGTCTTGTTTCCCAGTGTCTTCAAATTTAAAATTTGATTCTGGATTTATCATGTTGTGAATCAATGTATCAACACGGGTTTTTAATTTCACTTCAGTTTGAGTGTTCTTGCGGTCTAAATCTTTTTCGTTATAACGATTAGTTGTATATGGCAAATAGACTTGAAAACAGCTTCCTTTTTTTATTTTGCTTTGAACTTGAATTTTACCATGTAATATTTTAATAATTTCAGAGGTTAAAGCCAGGCCGATACCTGAGTTGTTTGTGTTTAATTCTCTATCCGATTCAGCATGGTAAAAACGTTCAAAAATAAATGGCAGATGTTCTTTCGCTATTCCTTTTCCGTTATCAATAACTTCGATGCAAGCATAAGGTGTTGGGAAAATAGTATCAGTATCTTTTTCTACAAATTTAACTTTCATTGTTATTTCACCATTTTTAGGTGTGTATTTGAAAGCATTGGATAGTAAATTGTAAAAAATGTTTTCTAATTTTTCTGCATCAAACCATGTCTCTGAATTTGTTTGCTGTGCTTCAAAATGATACTTCATTTGCATATGCTGAGCCAAATTTGCAAAAGATTCAAAAATATCATGTAAAAAATCATTTAAATTGCCTTTACTCACAAGCAGATCCATTTTTTCGTTTTCGATTTGTCTGAAATAAATAAGACGATTGATAAGATGAAGCAGTCGTTTGGCATTTCGGTCAATAATTTTTAAAGTACTGATTGTGTTTTGATCTCCGCTTAACTTTTTTATTAATTGTTCCAGAGGATCAATAATTAGGGTAAGGGGTGTTCTGAATTCGTGCGAGATATTCGTGAAAAATCGTAATCGAAGTTGGTTAACCTGCTTTACTTCCGTATTCAATTCAATCATTTTGTCACGTTGTTGAGCAATTTTTTTATTTTGAATTTCAAGTTCTTGTTTTTGACCTTCAATCAGTTTTTGCCGTTCTGCCAACTCCTCATTTGTTAGTTGTAGATGGTCTGCTTGATCTCTTAATTCATCTTTTTGTTCTTCGATTTTTTCGGTTCGCTCCAGTACTTGATTCTCTAACTTTCTTTTTTGTTCTTTTAGGAAACGTGTTCTGTATTTAATGTAATTAATTACTATTAAAACGATTGCAATAAGGAGTGAAAATTGGAACCAGATTGTTTGCCAAAAAGGAGGATTTACTTTGATTTTTAGCTCTGCAATGTGCTTAGACCATACACCATCACTATTGGAGGCCTTAACTTTAAAAATATAATCACCACCAGACATATTGGTGTAGTTGGCAAATCGTCTGCTTGAAGGTACTGTAACCCAATCTTGATCGACGCCTTCCATTTTATAGGCATAGTTTATCTTTTCAGGCAAGAAGTAATTCAGTGCCGAAAATTCAATTGAGAAAACAGCGTCTTTGTACGAGAGTTCAATTTCTTTTGTCTCTGATATGGATTTTGTTAAGATTACATTTGAGTGAAATTTTTGATCAATTTCAACAGGAGTGTTGAATATTGATATTTGTGTGAAAACTGGTTTTAAATTTTCTTTATAGGGTATAATATCAGTTGGTGTAAAGTAATTTAATCCGGCAATCCCTCCAAAGTATATTTTTCCATCATCATCCGTGTCGGATGCTGACCAATAAAACTGATCATTTAAAAGCCCGTCTTTTATGTAATAATTTTGAAAGTCTTCAGTTGTTGGATTGAATTTAGACAGACCATTATCAGTACTAATCCATAGGTTGCCTGACATGTCTTCCTCTATCGCATAGGCAACATTATTACACAAACCATTTTGATCAGTATAGGTTGTAAAAGAATAGTTCCCCGAATTATTTTTAGAGTATTTGCTGATGCCGCTTCCATAGGTGCCTATCCAAACGGTTCCGTCTCTCGACTCAAATAATGAAATAATATAATTTCCTGGTATAGAAAATGAATCTCCTTCTTTATTAAAATAAGTGTCGTAATTGATTTTTTCTCTCTGCTCAAGCAAATCCAATTGATTTTTCTTGATTCGATATAATCCATTTCGCGTACCAATCCATATTTGTTGTTGATGATCAAGTAAAATACAACCAACCTCAAGAGGATTTTCGAGTTTTAAATTACGATCTACATGTGTAAAGCGATCTTGTTTAATGTGATATAGATCCAGTCCTTTTAAGGTACCAATTAGTAAGCGGTCATTGTCCAGTTCTATTATTGATGATATGAAATTAGAACATAGACTGTTGGGATCATTATCATGCCGAAAGGTTTCAAAGGTTTTTTTGTTTATGGATTTCATTTTTTTTAATCCATCACCCCAAGTACCCAGCCAAAGTTGATTGTTTGTATTTCTAAAAATTGACGTTATAAAATTACTCCCTACCGGTTCATGAGGAGATGTTCCCAGATTAAAGTGCTGTATCGCTTCACCATTGCGAACAATTCTATTCAAACCACCACCGGCTGTGCCAACCCATAGTGCATCTTTTTCACTTAAAATTGAGTTGATAGTATTGTGACTTATACTGTTCGGGTTTTGCGGAGTGCTAGTGATGGAGTAGAATGGTTTTTGATATATGTTGTAGTAATTTACACCTCCTTTATCTGTTCCAATCCAAATATTACCCTGGTCATCTGCCAACAGTGAATTAACAAATGGGTTATTGAGTTTTTGTTGCTCCTTAAAGTTGGCACTTAGATGGTGAAAAGAGTGGGTAAGAGGATCAAAAAAATTAAGACCGCCCAAGGTTCCTATTATTATAGTTCCCAAATTGTCCTCAATAATTTCAGATACTGCAATATGATTCAAACCCGATAAGTCCTTATTCCGTTTTGTGTAGAAATATATTTGTTTGTTTGATGCATCATATTCGTACAAGCCATTGGAGGTTCCAACCCAAATGTTATTTTTGGAATCAACAAAGCTGCAATTTACAACCAGGGAAGAAACAGAATCGATAAGATTGTCGAACTGAGTTATCTTATTCAGGCTGTTGTGATCTATAATTGCTAAGCCATTTTCTGTTCCGATAAAAACAGTTTGATTATTAACACATATATGATTAATGTGTTGGCTGGGTAAACTTTTTACAGGTATTTTATTTACAGAGTAGGTGTTCTTCTTATCTTCCCTAATCAGCAATACTCCATTGTTTTCAGTAGCAATCCAAATATTATTTTGTGCATCAATTGTGACATGATGAATCGAAAATCCCTTAAGTTTGGAAGTAAGAACCTGAGGTAAGAAAAAGCAATTTTCAGAAAAAATGAATTTTGTCAATCCTTTTTTAGTTCCAATCCATATATTACCTTCATTATCTTCGCACATGGATTGAACAAAGTTGTCTGGTAGTCCTTTTAGGTCTGATCTCTTACTGTAGTTTGTAAAAGAATATCCATCATAACGACAAAGACCATTCCACGTGCCAAACCACATAAATCCGCGACTATCCTTTAAAATGCAATCTACAGTGTTCTGAGCTAATCCATTATTACTATTTAAATAGTTTAAACGAATATGCTGAATGGATGATTTTTCAACATCAGCCATTACTGATGGAATACAAAACCAATGTGCTAAAAGTATACTAATAATAAATAATCGAAGCATATTAAGTTTGAATTTAACTGAATTGAAATGTTTTAAAAGTGTATTTAACTATCAATATAAAGTGCAACGCAAGTATACTTACATTATTGGAATGCGCAAAATAAAATATATAACTCCTAACTTTTATTTCCATTCAGACACAATTAAATTATATCGAAATGGACGATGCTGCGTTACATATTTGCTTAGGTGTTTTATTCAATAGTATTTTTTATTACATTTATTGGTCCTTAAAAATAATTAAACATCAAAAATTAATAAAAGTCAAAAATACTTTATATATTT
>JAESUW010000164.1 GCA_016760525.1 Labilibaculum sp. | reverse complement strand
ATCGGCTTTTTCGTGGTACCACCTGGAATCGAACCAGGGACACATGGATTTTCAGTCCATTGCTCTACCAACTGAGCTATGGTACCCTATTGGTATACTCAAAGAAAAAGGATGTGGTACCACCTGGAATCGAACCAGGGACACATGGATTTTCAGTCCATTGCTCTACCAACTGAGCTATGGTACCCTCTTTACTTGAGCGATGCAAAAGTACGCAAAAAAATAAAATCACCAAATAAAATTGATAAAATTAGAAAGTAATTTTATTGGAATCTAAACTTCTTGCTACCTTTGCGACCTAATAAATTAAAATATGGTATTCGAAACTCACACATTATCAAATGGTATCCGGTTAATTCATCATTCGGTGAATGCAAATGTTGCGCATTGCGGAATTATTTTAAATACTGGTTCGCGTGATGAAAAAGAAGAGGAATGGGGGATTGCTCACTACATAGAACATGTTGTGTTTAAAGGAACCACAAAACGTAAGGCATACCATATTCTTAGCAGAATGGAAGATGTAGGGGGAGAATTAAATGCCTATACAACCAAAGAAGAAACTTGTGTTTACACTATTTTTTTAGATAAAGACTATAAAAGAGCTTTAGAACTTATTAGCGATATTACTTTCAATTCCATTTTTCCCGAGAAAGAACTTGAAAAAGAAAAGGAAGTTATTCTGGATGAAATCAATTCCTATAAAGATTCTCCATCAGAATTGATTTTTGATGATTTTGAAGAACTAATTTTCAAAAATGATCCTATTGGACGAAATATTTTGGGAACACCAAAACATGTAAAGAAGTTCAAACGAGATGATATTTTGAATTTCATCAAGAACAATTACCACACAGATCAAATGGTAATTAGTTCGGTTGGAAATATTAAATTCAGCAAATTGGTTAAAATGGTAGAGAAGTACTTTGGACATATTCCTGAGAGTATTCGCACCACAAAAAGAAAAAAACCAAATTCGTACGAAGCCCGCACACAAACCATGATAAAAAAGACTTATCAGAGGCATTGTATAATGGGAAATGTAGCTTACGATTTAGATGATGAAAGGCGAATTCCATTATCACTGCTCACGAATATATTGGGTGGACCAGGTATGAATTCACGTTTGAATTTAACACTGCGTGAACGACACGGATTGGCTTATAATATTGAAGCAAACTACTCCCCTTATGCCGACACAGGTGTTTTTAGCATCTACTTTGGCACCGACAAAGGCAATTTGGATAAATGTCTTAGTTTAATCAACCAAGAGATGGATTTACTATGCACCAAAAAACTGGGACCGGGACAGCTAACAAGAGCAAAGAATCAGATGATTGGACAAATTGCAATCTCATCGGAAAACAATGAGAACCTAATGCTTAGCATAGGCAAAAGCTTCCTTTTATACAATAAAGTTGACTCGCTGGAAGAATTGTACCAAAAGGTAGAAAGCATAACGGCCGAGCAATTACTAGAGGTTGCCAACGAAATCCTAAATAAAGATCTTTTAACCACTTTGATGTACAAATAAGCATGATAGAAGTTAACAAAGAAATTGAAGACTACATTTTAAACCATACCGAAACAGAAGATACTGTATTAAAAGATTTGACACGTGAAACTCACGTGAAAATGCTTCGCCCAAGAATGTTATCAGGTCATCTTCAAGGGAAATTCCTGAAAATGACCTGCCAAATGATTCGTCCTTTGCGCATTTTGGAGATTGGAACCTATACAGGATATTCTGCGATAAGCATGGCTATGGGAACAAGTGAAGATTGTATTATACATACCATTGACTGCAACGACGAACTGGAACAGTTTACCCGCAAATACATTAAACGATCGGGATTCGAGGATCGGATTCAATTTCACATTGGAGATGCCCTTGAAATTATTCCTCAACTGGAAGAAAGCTTCGATCTAATATTTATTGATGCGGCTAAAGATCAATACTCCGAATATTTCGAAGCAGCATTTCCGAAACTGAAAAGTGGCGGTTTTGTATTAGCAGATGATGTTTTATGGAATGGGAAAGTGGTGAATGAAGCGGAGAACAATGACAAACAAACCCGCGGGATTTTATCATTCAACAAGCTAATTCAGGAAGATCCTAGAGTTGAAAATCTAATTCTCCCTATACGTCACGGATTAATGATGATTAGGAAGAAGTAAGAACAAAGGGTAAAGTAAAAAGCGAAAGATGAAAATAAAAAAACCTCAAAGGATAGAAAACCTCATTTACTGCTCTAGATCCACAGTCTTAACAAGAATGGTGGCGCCTAGGTTAACATGCCCTTGCTTTTGAATCAACTTCCACCCTTTCTTTTTCAATTCAGATTCGATGGCTCCATTTAACATACCATGAGCAACTAAAACAGCGGTTTCCTCATCATACGCAACATTGATTAAGTTTTCGGCCGCTTGCGTGGCTCGAAGCTTTGCTTCTTTATAACTTTCGATTCCCCGATGATTAAAGCCCAGCATCCAGCTCCCTCGGCTAAATGCCTGCCAAATTCCCAATGGCAATTTAAAAAAGCTATTCGCCGAGATCATTCTAATTTCAAATTCACGAAAAACAGAATCTGAAACAACCGTAAATTTATCTCCAAAAATAGTCAAAGCCGTTTCCTGAGAACGAGGCAAACTAGAGCAATATATAGTATGTTCCGGTCTTAACTGAACAGAAACGAGAGAAGAATCGAATGGGATAATTGGCACAGAATTGTAAGCAATCACATATTGCTGCGCCTCAGCAGCCGAATAAAACCAATTCTTTTTCACATTGGGTTTTGCATGACGAATCAGATAAATTTGAAGCATCCGTTTCCCTTGCTTCTTTAAATTCGATTGAAAGGAGAAATCAATTTCAGAAACACAAGTAAAAGCCTTGCATTCAGACAAATTTAAAGAATCAAGTTCAGGTTGACTCTTCCCTTCCGATAAAACCGATTGAGCTGAGCATGCAATTAACAATGCACCAATTAGGATTGGGAAAACTTTTATAATGTGCTTTAATGATATCAAATCTCCGAATTTAATAATTGAGGTAAACTCAAAATTAACAATTATTAGTTGATATAAGTAGATGCCATTTTAAAAATAAACCACAGAGAGCACAGGGTGACACAGAGGAAAAAAAATGAATACATGGAAATTATCTATTGAGCAGTTTTGCAATTTTAACAATAAAGCCTATTCATCGGAATGATGAAAGCATAAAAAGTAATATCTTTGCACCGCTTTAATTGATTCAAAAACAATATGGAAACAAAAAAATTAACCCAATTTAGCCCAGGAGCAGGTTGCGGTTGCAAAATATCACCTAAAGATTTGGAATGCATTCTGAAAAGCAGCAGTCCACTAATTCCCAATCCAAGAATGTTGGTTGGAAATGATACGAAGGATGATGCTGCTGTTTACGATTTGGGAAATGGACAAGCTTTAATTAGCACAACCGATTTTTTCACTCCAATTGTTGATGATCCTTACGATTTTGGAAGAATTGCGGCAACGAATGCCATCAGCGATATTTATGCTATGGGCGGAAAACCAATTATGGCTTTGGCTATTTTGGCCTGGCCTTTGGAAAAACTATCTACCGATATTGCTCAAAAAGTGGTAGAAGGTGCCCGGGATGTTTGTGCAGATGCAGGAATTCAATTGGCCGGCGGTCATTCCATCGATATTGGCGATCCTGTTTTTGGACTTTCGGTAAACGGAATTGTAGCTGCCGATCGTATTAAGAAAAACAACACTGCAACTTCAAACTGCACTCTTTTCCTTACAAAACCATTGGGTATTGGTGTATTAACAACAGCCGAAAAAAAGAAACTAATTGCACATGAGAATAATAAAATCGTTGTCGATTTAATGTGCACTCTAAATAAGGTTGGAATCGTTTTTGGCGAACAAACTTACATCAAATCGATGACTGATGTTACCGGATTTGGATTATTAGGACATTTGGGAGAAATCTGCGAAGGCAGTCATGTAAATGCTGAAATTGATTATTCTGCAGTTCCTAAAATTGAAGGTGTAGAAGAATTAATACAACAAGGATGCACACCAGGAGGAACCAGAAGAAACTGGGAATCTTACGGACATTTAGTTGGAGCAATTACCGAAGATCAGAAATCATTACTTTGCGATCCGCAGACAAGTGGCGGACTTTTGGTAGCTGTAGACGATAATCACATCAAGGAATTTATTGCTCTTGCCAAAAATGAAGGCTTTGATTTAAACCCTATTGGAAAAATGACCGAGCGTACAAATTCAGATGCACCTTACATTAGCGTTAAATAAAAATTATGCAACGAAATACATTAATTCAGGTTACGCAGAACGGAATGGGAACCGGCAGCGAGGAATTGGGATTACAACTAATTACCAATTATTTTAAACTTCTGGATGCTGATGGCCGAACACCTAAAATCATTGTTTTTTACAATGCAGGGGTAAAATTGATCTGTGAAAACTCTCCTTCTTTGGAAGCTTTACAAAATCTAAGCAAAAAAGGAGTACAGCTTCTTGCCTGCAAAACCTGTTTGGATTATTTCAGTCTTGCTGATAAAATAAAAGTTGGAACAGTTGGCAGCATGCCTGATATCATCACACTTCAGGCTGATGCCGATAAGGTGATCAATCTATAAACCAGAGAAAGATCACTAATGATTAGTCATTAGTGAGCTAAAAACCGGTTCTACATTTTGTTAAAATAATTACAAGGCTGATCTGAGTAACAGATGAGCCTTTTTGATTTTAGACTTATTTACCACACAAAAATGACAACATTTTGATTAAACGGCTTCTAAGTATGAAAAGCAATATGTCGCATTTAAACAGATCGGTAAAAGGTAGTAATCAGGCAATTTATGCACCTGACCGTAGTTTCCATCTTACTTTAGCCATTAATTTTCATTTATAAAAAAGTATAAGTATATCCGAAGTTTACCTCCGAGAAATCGGCCTGACCAAAATTAGCATTGATATTTGCTCCGATAAAGAAATTGTTCTTCGGCATTTTATTGGTGTTAATAAAATAGAAATTAAGCCCCATTCTACTCGAAAAATATTTTTTCAACTTGTATTTCACCTCACTCGAACTTCCTCCGTGCTTTTTATAATACTCTTTGTAGTAGGGTTTGTATAAATTCAATCCTCCTTCAATATCCAATCCAAAATGGCCAATTAAAAATTCGCTTCCCAAATGGAAATAGATATTTGACGCATTCCACGAGGGAGAATCAATGAAATCAGGATTAGCACTCTCCTCTATCTGATCGTAGTAATGTTCGTAAAATCGATAGGTAAAACCAGCTCTTAGCTTAAGATGCTGCTTAAATAAAATACCACCACTTACAGCCACAGAATAAACATTGCCTTTAGCTCCGCCAACGGGTTTGCTTTTGCCTCCATACTCATGAATTCCCAAACCAGTTCTAACATTTATAAAATACCTTTGGTGTGTTTCAGCATCGGTTCCCAAATAAACATTCTTCTTTCGCGAAATTAACGGACTGGAATTCCATTGACAAGAAAGGCTTACTTGTGCTGAATTCAATCCCATATTTGGCAATTTAGTATGTCCGTTTGAAGAGTGCAGATAACCTACTCCCAAACGGAAATTCAATCGATTAAGGGCAAATAGTTCACGATACATAAATGCTTGAAACGACCACGCCAGATTGGACCCAATCGCTAAATTTCGCTCACTATCCTTATGCGATTTTGTGAAATAGCTTCCTCCTATCCCAAACTTTAAGGACCATAACTTTTGCCGACTTCCCCACGGACGAAATTGAATAAAAGGCATAACGCCATAGGCTCTTCCAAATATGGAATCATTCCCTAAATTGGAATAGGAAAAACTCAGCCCCGTGGTCGGATGGTTATAGTATTGACTGGAGTGAAGATTACGGGTATCCTTTATTCCAACACTCAAAAATAATGATTGTACGACATCGGTATTTGGAAAATCATTGTAATTCGATACTGTTTGACCCAGCATTAATTCAGGCTCAACAAAAAACAAGTATTTAGATTCTTTAAGCTGAACTTGCGCATTTACACAACAAGAGTAAATGCTTAAAAAAAATACCAAGAAGATGATTTGTTTCATCATTACATATCCATTTTCTAATTATTTAATGGCAAATGTAATACTCATCATAAAATATAACAACATGTTCAGTAAAAAATTATTTCGCCGAAATTAAAATTCGGCCTTCCAAAATTGGCTTTACAGTCTTTAATTTTTTGCAGTATTCTTTAAGCACTTCAAAATCCTCGATTGCTTTTGGATGAGATTCATCAATCAACAGCTCAAACTCTCCATTTAATTTCCTTAAAGAGTAATTATTTAAAGAAACAGTGAGCAATTCATCATCTTCTAACTTTTTGCCGTTCCTTTCTACTACTATTTTATCGTCGGCCAATGTGTACTTGTATTTAATTCCTGAAACATGAAATAGCTGACCGCTTTTGTCAGTCGCATGCTCTTTTAAAAGCTGTTTTAATTGTTGTCCTTTTATTAGTATCTGACAAATTTTATTCCCAAAAGGAAGCAATGAACGAACAGATTTTAAGGTGAAATCCCCTTTGGGAACATTAGCCCTTATTCCTCCACCATTAATAATTCCCACATTAGAATCGTGCCATTCCCGGTAGGCATCGCTAATTAAATTTCCGGCAAGGCTTTCGCCGGTAATCCCATCCTTAAAACTAAGTGGTACCGCCAGTCTGCCAATCTTTTCAGCCAATTGCAATTCCATATCTTTTTGATAATACAGCTCCATATCGAGCATATATTTCTCTGAAGCAATTTCGTTATTCAATGGAATAATTTCGACCAATGGTTTTTTATTCTTCTCTAAACTCACTTTAGCCACAGAACTCATATTACCCGCAGTGGCCACAACAGGAATACTCCCTTTGTAAAAAACATTGCTTTCGTGCTCAAACTGCTCTTCGGTTAAAATCAGATCAATATCAGGAAACTGCTCCAATAATTTCCGATTAATTTCCAAACTGGTTTGTGTAATAAATACCAGGAAATCTACCTGTTCCATTTTAGGCAGAACCTCTGAAACTGCTGCAAATAAATCTTCCTGAACTACAAAATTATCTTTAATACTTGTATTCATGGCATCGGTAAGGCCGATAAAACCAATTTTCAGATCTCCTATTTTCTTCACCAAAAAAGCTGGCAAATTACCAAACACATCTCCATCTCTGTTTTTAAGATTGGAACTAAACCATTCCGATTTTGATTTAGACAGCAATTGAATTGTATGTTTTGTGCCAAAATCGAATTCATGCTGACCAAAATTACAGATATCAACAGGAATATCGTTAAAAGCCTCAATCATTGGCTCTCCTTTATACATGCCACCAAAAAGAACTCCTCCACACAAGTCTCCTCCATGAATCACCAGCGTATTGGCATTAGCCATTCGTGCTTCATCGGCAAGTGTTTTAAGACGGGCAACACCTCCTCTTCCACCATCTACATCATCTACCGGGAAAATTTGATGTGCATCGGTGAAATATAACAAATCAACTTTTTGAGCATTTATCGAGAAGGTGAAAAAAAGAAAAAAAGAAAGAAAAAAATATCGAAACATTGGTAGTCTATTTTTATTTGGTGGAAAATTACAAAAAATAAGAAGCAATAGCGTATAAAAACAGGCTTTCCCACAAGAGAATAAACAAATATATACGGCATTCAACTTATCCTGTTAGCCAGATAGTAACTTCTTTTGATAGTTTCTTAATTGGTGCAGATAATCTCAATTTTATCGAATGTATAATATGAGTAGATACTACCAAAAAATAAATAGTAGGAATGATGCCATTAAAATTCAACAAATGTGGAAAACATATTCAACAGAACTCTAAAAACTAAACACCAATATTGCGATAAAGCATATTCTGATAAAATTACCTTATCAGTTATCTGACTACTTAGCTGCATTCTGTGTATAAATTTCTATTCCATTCGACCATTTCAAGTTATTGACTTACTTCTATTGGATGATATTCAAGCCAATTATTTTTAACTCTCTCTATTTGTTTTTTTATTTTTTCAGACAGAGCCATATCCTCAATTGTAAAATAAACATCAAATAAAATTCACCTTTCTATTGACTTATTAAGAAATAAATAGCAATACAAACAGCTCAACAATTGCCCGTTAAAAATATTTCAATTTGCATCTAAATAATCATAATTATAAATTACATATAGATTGATATTATTTATATGTAAATTTAAGTTGATTTTAAATTGAATACATCAACCTGATTACTACACAATGATTGAGCAGAACAAACTCCAAAAACTACTGGAAATAATGGTTTTACTTTCGAGTGGTATTAAATATACTTTAGCGGAAATTGCAGAACGTTTCGAAATGTCGGAACGAACAACACGGCGTTATATTCAAACTTTTCGTGATGCCGGGTTCATTATCACTAAACCTGAAAATGGCAGGTATCACATCGATAAAAACTCTCCTTATTTTAAAGAAATCAGCGAGCTTTTGCATTTCTCGAAAGAGGAGGCTGTAATTCTTCAGAAAGCCATTCATTCGATTAATGATGAAAACCTATTGAAACAAAATTTGGCTAAAAAACTTTATGCTCTTTACGATTTTAACAGAGTTGCTGATACTCTTGTAAAAGAAAAACATTCGGTAAACATTCACCAACTGATGCAAGCCATTAAATACAAGAACAAAGTAATTCTGCGCAACTATCTGTCGGCAAACAGCAATCAACAAAAAGACCGAATTATTGAACCATTCGATTTTACGAACAATTACATTGCAATTTGGGCCTACGATATTGAGGATGGATGTTGCAAAACGTTTAAAAACACTCGCACCTCTGTTCAAATACTATCGGAACCTTGGGAACACAAAGAAGAGCACAAAACTTTACCGATGGATGTTTTCAGGATTAGTTCTGAAGAAAAAATTGATATCAAATTACAACTTTCGATTCGTGCAGTAGAATTATTAAAGGAAGAATATCCGCTATCGGAACCCTACATTAACCAAATAAATAAGAAGCAATTTGAGTTTAAGGCTCCTGTTTCGAGCTTTAATGGTGTGGGGCGTTTTATTATGGGTTTGTGCGACGAAATTGAAGTCATATATCCTGAGGCTTTACAAGATTTCATAAAAAATAAAGCAGAAAAAATTCTATTTGTCAGAAGTTGACCGTTTATAAATAGAACTTAGTGATTCTTAAAATAAAACAAGAGTAATATTATTTAAAAGCGTATCACAATGAGATTTGAATTGACATTAAACTGCACTATGGGGCAAAAAATATAATATATGAGGATACACATTAAGACCACACCTTCAAAGCAAACCATTGGATTCAACCATTTGCATTTACTTACTGGTACAATCCAAAAATGGTTTGGGAAAAACGAATTTCACGATTCCATTTCGCTTTACTCATTCTCTAATTTAACGAAAAGTAAGGCTTCAAAAAATGGATTAGACTTTCCGAACGGATCCAGTTTCTTTATTAGTTGCTGGAATAACGAACAAGCCAAACTGCTGATAACAGGAATCCAAAACAAGCCAGAAATGTTTTTTGGACTGAAAGTAAGCGAAATTATCTTGCAGGAGAACCCTGAATTGTCAACAAAAACCGTTTTTCAAATTGGAAGTCCGATTTATATTCAGCGCAATCTTGAAAATGGAAGAAAAAAATTCTTCTATTTCGACGATAAGGAATCGCCTAAACTTATGGCCGAAACACTTACTACAAAAATGATAAGTGCTGGTTTAGCTGAAGACAAAACATTAAAAATAACTTTCGACCAAAACTACCACAGAAAAGGAACTAAAAAAATCGATTACAAACGAGGCAATCAAATTATCCAAATTCGTGCAAATTGGTGTCCGATAATTATTGAAGGCAAAGCCGAAACAAAAGTATTTGCATGGAATGTTGGGATTGGTAACAGCACAGGAATTGGTTTTGGTGCTATAAAATAATAGGATTATGGAAAAGATATTCGTAGTAAAATTTACTGGTCCTTTTGGTTTTATTAAACCATGGACTGCAGTTCGCGATAGCGAAACATACAGCCAGCAATTCCTCACTCCTTCAATTGTTGCAGGAATGGAACGTAAATTATTTCCAGAATTATTAAAGGATGATGATGGAGAAATAAAAAAGATTGTTGGACATCGGTTAAGTTATAAACAAGTCTCGATTCAAAAAGAAGTAACACAAACACGAGGATGGAATTCAATGAAACCTAGTGGAGAGGATTATAAAATCTATTCCCGAGGTAAAATTGATGGAAAGAAAGTTTCATTTACACCAATTGACAGAGGTGTTTTTATTGAACCTGTTCTGTGGTTGGCCTTTAGTAAGGCTGAGGATGCAAAAAAAGCTTCAAAAGAACACATTTGTTTATGCCGAAATGAAGACATGCTTTATCCTGAGGATGAAATAGTAGAAGTTTTCAGAAATGAATTTGATACTGACGAAGATCTGTTTGCAGGATTTGAATTGATATTTGAAAGAACAGAGGAATCATTTATGGTGGGTTACAACCGGTTGAAAAATAATGAAGCTATGTATGGATACCTAAAAGTGGTTGGTACACCCGTAAAAAACAATTACTAAATATACCTGAAATGTCGCAATCATTATCAAAATTATACGTCCATATCATTTACCATACAAAGTACTCTTCGGTACTAATCCGTAATGAAGAAAAGCAGAAGCTTTATGCATATATAGGTTCTGTTTTAAAATCAAATGAATCTATTCCCATAGTCATAAATGGCACCAACGACCATCTGCATATTTTGTGCATAATGTCAAAAAACATTGCTCTTGCCAAATTAGTTGAAGAAATAAAACGCCATAGTAGCAGGTGGATAAAAACACTGGATGAATATTATAATGAATTCGCATGGCAAGGTGGTTATGGCGGTTTTTCTGTTAGTCCATCAATTCATGATAAAACGAAACGATATATCGAGAATCAAGAGGAACATCATAAAAGAAAAACATTTCAGGAGGAGTATTTAATGTTTTTGAGAGAATATGGAGTTGAATACAATGAAAAATATTTATGGACTGATTAATCTGCCCCATTCAGGGCGATAATTTGATGCGATGCATCAAACCCAGGGTTTTGCCCCGGGCTGAATTAATTTGGGCTTTCAGCCCGTAAGTATTGTACCAACAAACGTAGCATTTCCAATTTATAAATATGATCACAACACCTAGCAAACAGCCTGAAAGGCTAAACCATTTCAGCCCAAAGGCAAGGCCTTGGGATTATATTACAAGCCATAAAATAACGGGCTAAAAGCCCAGATTAATAATTAAAAGGATGAATGAAATATGTTCACACATAAAAGCCAAAGGGAAACCTGAAGAAACTACATTACATCAACATTTAATGGATGTTAGTTTGGCTGTAGAGAAAATTGCTGATGCTTTAAATTTTGATGTAGATATAGCACGCTGCGGTGCTGTTTTGCATGATATTGGAAAAACAAGCTCTGTTTTTCAAGCACGATTAAATTCAAAAACAATACCAAAGACACCATTCCGACACGAAATAGCTTCCTGTTTTTTTCTTTCGGCTTTCCCTGAAAATATGCATTCACAACTGATCGAGATGGTGATTGGCCATCACAAATCAATTTTACACGACGCTAAAGAAAAAGGAATACTCGATTTAGAAGAAGTTCGTGGAGATACTTTTAATCTTCATATAAAAGATTGGAATAACTGGAAGGATGATGCCATCGAAATTTTGAATGCATTAGGCATTGAAGTAGATGACATTTCGGAGCAACAGGCAGAAGAAAACTTTGACAAAGTATATGACTATTGCGATGAGATAGTGCAAGAAAGGGGTTTTTCAGAGTGGAGAGGTTTATTAATGGCAGCTGATCATTTTGCTTCTGCTCTATCTGAAAACACAGAAGAGTATCTGGAACGTACTTTTCAAGCTCCGAATCTTAAATTTTACAATCGTCAGCATCAACTCTATCCTTTATCAGAAAAAGACAGTATATCAGATAAAAAACACACGATGGTTGTTGCTTGCACCGGAGCTGGGAAAACAGACTATTTATTTCGCCGATGCAAAGGTCGTGTTTTTTACACCCTCCCCTTTCAGGCTTCGATCAACGCCATGTATAAAAGGGTGAAAAACGATTTAAAAGCAAACAATCCAAATTTAGATATTCGCTTGCTTCATGCGTCATCAAATATTGTTTTAGAGGGAAAAACAAAAGAAGAAAAAATTATTCAAGGACATGTTGGAGCAGCAGTTAAGGTACTAACACCACACCAAATTGCCGCTATTGCTTTCGGCACAAATGGCTACGAAGCAATGCTTTTAGACATTAAAGGCTGTGATGTTATTTTAGATGAAATTCATACCAATATTACCCGTGCGATAGTCCTTAAAATCATTCAGGTTCTTAACTATTTAGATTGCAAAATTCATATCGGAACTGCAACTATGCCAAGTATTCTATACAATCGGATTATCGATATTTTAGGGAAAGAAAATGTATTGGAAGTAAAGCTGGACGATAAAGAATTAACAGCCTTCAACAGGCATACTATTCATAAATTGAACGACTGGAATCATACCATTGAAATTATATCAACGGCAGTGTACGAAGATAAAAAACTATTGATCGTTTGCAACCGTATTCAACATGCACAAGAACAGTACAAAAAATTATCGAACTTGTACCCCGAAATCCCAATTCTATTAATTCACAGTCGATTTAAAAAAGGTGATCGTGATGAAAAAGAACAACTGCTTTTAGGCCTGAATGAAGATGGAAAAGCCAACGGAAATTTCAATACTTCAAACAAAGCTTGCATTGTTGTATCTACGCAGGTAGTTGAGGTAAGCCTGGACATTAGTTTTGATCTCATGATTACTGAAGCAGCTCCTCTTGATTCGCTCATTCAACGATTTGGGCGTGTAAACCGAAAACGAGATGCGGACACCGTTGGGAAATTCAAGCCTATTTATATTTTAGCTCCACCCGAAGATGAAAAAGAAGCATTGCCTTACGATCTGGAAATTATAAACCGAAGTTATGCAACACTACCCAACAATGAAGTGCTTCAGGAAAATGAATTGCAAGCCAAAATAGATCATGTTTTTACTGAAATCGATTTTATGAAAATTGAACAACACTCCGTATTTAAAGAAGATGGCCGATGGACAATTGATAAACTCACTCATAATTCAAAAGCCATTTTACTTGACTTACTGGATATTGATAGTGTGAATTGCATCTGCGAGGCCGATGAAGATGCATACCGAGAAGGAAATACCGAAACGAGAAGCAAACTAACTGTGAGTACGCGCTATTACATTGCTAAAAACTTAAATCAGCTTACAAAATGTGGTATTGAGCCTTTTGTTTTACCCGATGCCGCTTATAGTAGCGAATTTGGTTTAGATGTATCGAAAGCAAAACCAGAATTTTATGACTCCCAATATTCATTCTTATAAAATGAAAACACAATGATAGCATCAACAATAGGACACACTTTTTTAAAAGTGTATAATGAAAAAACAGGAAATAATTACACTGCCAAAGAGTTCTTTGAGAAGGAATATGTACATCTTTTCTATGATTATCCTTTGTATATGATGACAGGCGGAAATTCTCCTCTTGAAAATCCCAAGATTTCATGGAAAAAAGGTGTCAGACCTTCTCTAGAAGAAAGAAAAAAACGTATTACAAAAACAATCAAAAAAATAGAGTCAAATGCATTTGATGCTAGTATTGCAATTGGTTACCCTGCTTCTGAAATAAAAGAATACGCAACCACTTCGGGTTTGATTAGTAACTTAAATTTAAAACATTCTGTTGAAGATAAATACTTATCTTGGATAGGCAGTGGTTTTGGATGTTGTGTTAAAGGAGGATTAAGTATCTATTTTACAGACATAAAAATACTTTGGAAAATTTATGAAGGTTGGATTGTTTATCGAAATATATTAAATGATAAAACCCTTAGTAAATTGAGAGGAAATCAGATTGAAGCGTGGAATAGTCAATGGTTAACATTTTCATGGAACAAAAGGTTGTTTAGAAAGGATTTTGATTTTGCCCACTTTCATAATATATCAATGTTTAAAGTCGATGAAAAAACGATTGAGGTAATTCCCGTTGTTTGGTCTAAACTGATATTTAGTATCTCAACAAAATTTCAGGATCAATCAATGATTAGCTACATCTATAGCTTAGGTCAAACAAATACCACATTAGGTTTTTATCCCATACATTTTGGAAAGGCTCAGAGCTTAATTGATTACTACAACCTATTATTTGGGCAGAATGCTACCATAACTGACGCAAAAGATTATGAAATATTATTTGGGCAGAAAATTCACAATGCTTGTAAATATGGAGAAATTGGGCTACACGCTCTTCAGCCAATTGCTTTATTTGAAGATATAAATAAAAATAAGAAGATAAATACGATAAAATTTAGAACATATAAAACTTGGTTAACTGCTATGATTAATAAAGAAGAAACATTAGAATTAACAAGTGAAATTGCGAATAAATTACATTTGTTTGAAAAGGGTTCAAAAGGAACAGACAGAAGAGCTCTTCTAGAAAAATTATTAAAGTCTGGAAAAAAAGATTTCCTTAATTACTGGGATGAAATAGTAATTCAAATTCCAGTAGAAGAACGTAAAAAACTAAAAGAATTTAGTGATAAAATCTTCTTTATGTCGAAAGAAGATTTTGGCTATTTCTCAGCCTTATTAAAGTTAGACTACAGATATCAAGAAAAATAATAATCCTAAAACTTATAAAAATGTATACAATTTATATCAGAACTTTAAAAAGAGTAGATCACTCTGTATTTTGTGTGGAAAAAGAACAAAAAATTTATTGGGAACCTCAGTTTAAGAGACAAATGCCATATTCAAGTGGACAACAAATTAAACGATCTTTAATTACCAGTTTAACTTCAATATTAAATGAGATTCCATCGCCAACTACATTTGTTTCAAAAGTAACAATGAAAGGTAAGGCTTTGGAATTTGATGGTGAAGGTGAAGTTTTTGCAACATGTAATCCATTATATACAGACCAATTATTTGGAGGATGGATGAAAGCAGAAACAGGAAAACCTGTTTATAAAAGAAGAAGTCCTCTTTCAATTTCAGCAATGAGACCATTACATCCATTTTTAGGAGGTATTGAAAAAGAAAACCTATCCTTCGATAGAAAAGATCGCCCCAACAATGAAGTTATTGTTAAAATAAAAGAAGGTAAAAATCTGCGAGAGTTATCAAGTGAAGAAATTACTAATTTTCTTGAAAATAGAGAAAAACAAACATCTTTGACAAGTAAATTCATACAAGAAAAAGAAAGAGCGTCAGGCCTTTTTGTACAAGACATTGCCCTCGATTTGCGCCGTTTATTTTGTGTGCTATTGAATAAACTTGAACCTGAAATTACTAACGAAACAGAAACTAAACTCCGTGAAGCTGGATGGGAAGAAACCCAAACAGTATTTGGAACTTGTTTAGTGGCACCTAAAGATGTTCGCGAAAAGTTAATTCCGGCTTTGGCCCATGCGATAATTAATTGGAGTATCACTTCCAATCAGTCCCGCACTTTTAGTCTAATGGAAACTTTGGCTGTTTCTGTTTCAGGAAATGCAAATAAAATTGCAGGAAGCATTCGTGCTAAACTTAAAGAGGAAGAGGAAAATAAAGCAGAACCAATTATTGAAGAAGAAATGGCTGGTGTTGACACTTTTGTAACACTTTCAGCTGGTGGCTATATCAGAACTAAAAAAGAAAGTGTAGATGCTCTAGATAAAGCTGAGCAGGCTTTAATCAATAAAATGATAGCCTTCAACTATGAAAATCAACTAAATTAAAAGGATATAATTCCACACCAGACAGGTTTCAGAAACCTGTCTGGTTTATAATAAAAAATTAAAATATCGTGTCGCACCTACGGAGCTTAGATTTCAAAATAATTATGGGTTCTACCATACTGGCGTTCCTAACGGAATTGAAGATGGTGAAAATGCAAACAAATTATGGAATAGAAAAGCTCGGAGAGCTGGCAGTAGAACCCAAAGGGACGACACATACATTGATACAAAAACACAATTAAAAAAACAGGTAATAACGATTCTACTATACCGATGTTTTTAATGGAACTGGGGATGGTAAAAACGCAAACAAATTATGAAATAGAAAAGTTCAGAGAGCTGAAAGTTTGGTAGAACAAGATAATACGTAAACCGAAGTCCCAGAGGGACGACACATACATTGATACGAAAACGCAAATAAATTATAAAATAAAAAAGCTCGAAAAACTGGCAGTATGGTAGAACGATGATAATACGTAAACAGAAATCCCGAAGGGATGACACATACATTGATACGAAAACGCAAACAAATTATAAAATAGAAAAGCTCGGAGAGCTGACAGTATGGTAGAACAACGATAATACGTAAACAAAATTTCCGAAGGGATGACACAAAACAAATGACATGGCAAACACCTACACTCAAATTAATATTCACGCCATTTTTTCGGTAAAAGGCAGGGGAAATCTGATTACCAAAAACTTCAATAACCGGTTGCATCAGTATATTGCTGGGATAATAAACAATACTAAAAATTATTCGCTGGCGGTAAATGGTTACAAAGATCATGTTCATATTTTTTTCGAACTAAATCCTGTTAACTCATTATCAAATGTAATACGTGAGGTTAAAGCAAATTCGTCAAAATGGATCAATGAAAATAATTTTGTGTTAGGCCATTTTAACTGGCAAGAGGGTTATGGTGCTTTTTCTTATGCGCGTTCGCAAAGAGATCATGTAATTAAATATATCATGGAACAGGAAAAACATCATGCTACAAAGCCTTTTCGGGAAGAGTATTTAGAATTATTAGAAAAATTTGAAATTCCTTTTGAGGATCATTACATTTTTGAATTTTATGATTGAGAGTATCGCTCCTTCGGAGCTTTAAAAAGACATACGCTAACAATTCTACCATACTGGCGTTCTTAACGGAACTAAAATGATAAGAAATACAAGTAAATATAGAATAAAAAAGCTCGGAGAGCTGGAAGTAGAACGAGATAATACATAAACCAAAATCCCAAAGGGACGACACCATGCATTAATACGAAAACTCCCGATTGGATAAGTTATGGGCTATAATTCCATCGGCATTCCTGATGAATCGGGACACAGTAGTCTTAACTATTTTGTTCCTATGTCTCACTAATTATTAAAAATGGTATTACATAGCAATATATCAACAAATTAAAGCGGATTAAATGTTTACCTTTTGTAGTATTGTATTTACATTATCCCTTATGGGAAGATAGAACAAAAGGTAAACATTTATTTAAAGACAAATAAAACGAGTATCATCTGATAAACCAAATATGAATTACTTTTAAAAACATGCTGAAGAATAAAGCGTAAATAATATAGTCTGCAAATGGTTTAGCGCGTCGATGTCGCCAAGTGCGTCCCGCAACCACAAACGCAGATCGGTGGCCACCTGATCATTGCGGGAGCGAGCCGTGTGCAAACGCCCGGCAGCTTCGCCGATCAGTTCCGCCAGGCGCGCCTCGATATTCATATGAATATCTTCGAGAGCCTTGGAGAATTTGAACTCTCCGCGCTCGATTTCACCGGCGATCTGGTCCAGCCCCTGGTCGATTTGGGCTTTGTCGTCAGCAGAGATGATGTCCGTTTCAGCCAGCATGGCCACATGGGCCTTTGACCCAGCGATGTCTTCGCGCCATAAGCGTTTATCGATGTCGATAGAGGCGTTGATTTCCTCCAT
>JAESUW010000073.1 GCA_016760525.1 Labilibaculum sp. | reverse complement strand
AATTGCTTCGTATCCCGATTCTTTGGGATATATATTTTCTGGTTCGGCAGTGATCGATAGGGAAAATACTTCAGGATTTGGATCAGAAGATAAGCCGGCAATGGTTGCCATTTATACTTACCACAATATGGAAGGAGAAAAGGCAGGAAGAAATGACTATCAGTCTCAGGGAGTTGCTTATAGTACCGATAAGGGAAGAACATGGACCAAATATGCCAATAATCCTGTATTGAAAAGTCCTGGAATTAGAGATTTTAGAGATCCAAAAGTAAGCTGGAATAAAGCAAGTCAAAAGTGGATTATGGCACTTGCAGTTCAGGACTACATCAGTTTTTATTCGTCGCCTAATTTAATTGATTGGACTTTTGAGAGTGATTTTGGAAAAGAGTTTGGCGCACATGGTGGCGTTTGGGAATGTCCCGATTTAATTCCATTCACAGTCGATGAAACAGATGAGCAGAAATGGGTATTGCTTGTAAGTATCAATCCGGGAGGACCAAACGGAGGTTCTGCAACTCAATATTTTGTAGGTGATTTTGATGGAAATAAATTTACTTGTGAAACAGCAGAAACAAAATGGATTGATTACGGGAAAGATAACTATGCGGGTGTTACCTGGGCTGGAATTCCGGAAGAAGATGGACGAAAGTTATTTATTGGATGGATGAGTAATTGGCAATATGCAACTATTGTACCAACGTATAAATGGCGTTCGGCCATGACTTTTCCCCGAGAGTTAATTCTAAAACGAATAAAAAATGACTATCAACTTTATTCTCTACCAGTAAAAGAATTGGAATTGATTCGGGAGGAATGTTATATCGTTCCGAATCAGGATATAAAAGGAAATTTTGATGTTACAAATGCAATTCCTTTTAAGGCAATACCCTTGGAAATAGATTTGGAAATAGAATGGGATGAACAACCACAAAAGTTTGGTGTTAAGCTAAGTAATTCGGAGGGTGAAGAACTTGAAGCTTTTTATTCCGGAGTGAATGAAAGCTTTACCATTGATAGATCGAAATTAAAAAACATTTCCTTTTCAGAGGATTTTTCAGGTATTCATAAAGCAAATATTAGTTGTGAAAAAGGAATAAAATTACAGATACTTATTGATGAATCTTCTATCGAGGTTTTTGTAAATGATGGAGAATTGGTAATGACAGATCAGTTTTTTTCTACTGAAAAGTTTGATAAAATAGAAATAGTTAGTGGAGGTAATATTTCGGTTAAAGAAGCCAAATTTTATAAATTGAAATCAGTTTGGTAAGACTGGGTGTTACGAATATTGAAAATCCGGAGTCTGTATGACCCGGATTTTTTTTGTTTATTTAATCAGACTAATGAAAAAAAATAAGCCAACTACTCCAAAATAGGATGTGCAGTTATTTTTATTACGCACCAATTCATTTTCCGTATAAGCTTTTCCTTTATTTTTTTTGCTGAATGTATTCTTTGGGTGAAATTTTAAATTTTTCTTTAAAACATTTGCTAAAATAGGAAGGGCTGGCAAACCCTGTTTGATAGGCAATTTGCGAAATACTTAAGTCACTTTCCAAAAGTAGTGATGAGGCTTTTTTTAACTTCACATTTCGGATAAACTCACTGGCTGACAAATCGGTTAAGCTCTTTATTTTTCGGTACAAATGAACTCTTGATAGGTTCACATCCTTGCTCAATTCTTCTACTCCATAATCGTAATTCAGATAATTTGCTTCTATCGCTTCGCAAGCTTTCTTCAAAAACTGCTGATCCAATCTGTTGATGCCATCGTTCTGCTCTGTAAAATCGATGCTTTCGCGATAATGAATTCGCACTCTTTTTTTGCTTTCGATTAGTTTCCGCACTCTTACCTGCAAATGTTTTTTGTTAAAAGGTTTTGGAATATAGGAATCAGCGCCAACTTCCAGACCTTCAATTTTATGTTCTTGTGAGGCTTTCGCGGTTAGCATGATAACCGGAATGTGGCAGGTTTTTAAATCCGATTTTACAATGTTTGTTAATTCCAATCCATCCATCACCGGCATCATTAAGTCGGTAATGATTAATTCCGGATTCTCCGCTTCGATCACTTTTAAAGCTTGTTTTCCATTTTCGGCTCTCAAAATTTTATAGTTTTCTTTTAGCGATTCTGCGATATGCTCCAAAACGTCCAGGTTATCCTCTACAATAAGAATCCGAATTTCTTTGTCAGTTAAGAAGGAAGGATTTTCTTCTTCATTTGAATCGGTAAGTTGGGGAATAAAGTCCATTTCATCCAGTTCTGATGGAATCTGCCTCGAAGTATCTTTTTCTTTAGAGTCGGCGAAAATTAAATCAGCATCATTAAAATGTGATTTACCCTTCTGCAAATAGACCGTTAATGTTGTCCCTTTCCCCAAACTACTCTCAACATCTATAATTCCTGAATGCAATTCAACCAAAGCTTTGGTTAAGGACAAGCCGACTCCGGTTCCTGGAAACGAAGCATTAGTTTTGGCTTGATAAAATCGTTGAAAGACGTTTTTAAGATCCGATTCTGAAATTCCATTACCGGAATCAACGACGCTAATCTTTACACAATCCTTCATTTCGCTGTTAAATTTATAGCTCGAATTCTCCAAATGAACTGCAATTCCTCCTTGTTTGGGCGTGAATTTAAAGGCATTCGATAAAAGATTGAAGAGGATTTTATCAAGTTTATCTGTATCAAAATACAAGTCTTCTTTTTGAATGGTCGACAAATATGAATAGTTAATGTTCTTTTTATTTGCCAATTCTTGAAACGAATCCGATATCTCTTTAATGAACTGATTGATATCATTCTTGGAAATCTTCATCTGCATTTTTTCATTCTCTATTTTTCTAAAATCCATCAGCTGATTGATTAAGCGAAGCAGTCGATTGGCATTTCGGTGCATTACATTTAATTGTTGATGCGATTCTTTGTCTTTAATTTTTTGATCTAAAAGATTCTCTATGGATCCAAGAATTAGAGTTAAAGGAGTCCTGAATTCATGCGAAACATTTGTAAAGAACCTAAGTTTTGTTTGAGTAGCTTCTTCCAATTGAGCCGAAATCAAAATGAGCTTTTCATGTTGATCTTCGATCTGTTCTTTTTGTTCCTCTAATTTTTGATTGGCTTTTATTTTGTTCTTGAAAGCTTGAAATAAGAGAACGGCCAATAAAATAAGTATAAGAAGAAAACTAAGTGAAATAATCAGCCACATTCTTTGACTTTTATATTTAATGATTTGAGAATCGAGGATGGTTTTTGCTGTGGATATTTTTCCCTGAAGGGAAAGAATCTGATCGGTTTGCAGTTTCTGAATTTCTGCGTTGTCAGAATCAATAACAACTGTTTTCAGAATAATGTTTTTCTTAAATATTTTTTTATTTAAAATTTTAAAGGCTAACTGTATCGCTTCAGCACCACCGGTTGGGTATAAAAAAGTAGCATTCATTTTCTTCTGAATTACAGCATTAACACCGTCATTTGGTCCCGGTAATCCATCAATACCCAACAAGAATGGTCTGTTAGTTTTGTAATTAGATTGAAGGACCTCGTAAGCTCCAATTGCCATGTAGTCGTTATGTGCAAAAACCAAATTGATATCATCATGTTGTTCAATGGCTAGTTTCATCATTTTAGTACCACCCTGTTTGAACCATTCTCCTGTTTCAGAGAAAATAATTTTGATATTAGGATATTTGCTGATGACTTCAGAGAATCCTTTGTGGCGTTCAATGGCAGGACTGGAACCTTTTAGGCCCCAAATTTCTACAATGTTACCTTTGCCATTCAAAAGTTTGGCAGCATATCTTCCAGCTTCTTTCCCAATCAAATAATTGTCGGCACTAATTTGAGCTGTATAGTTTTCACTTTCAATTTTCCGATCGAGAACAATTACAGGAATTCCTTGGCGAAAGACTTCCTCAACAATTTGAGTTATTGGAGCCGATTCGTTGGGAGAAACGATTAGCAAATCGATACCGCTTTTAACTAATTCTCTAATATCCTTAATTTGGGTTTCATTATTGTCATCTGCATCGGTTATTATTAATTCCATATTTTGGAACAGAATCAGCTCATTTTGCATTTCGGTTTGCATGGCTTTTCTCCAGCTGTCTACCGATGTGCATTGCGAAAATCCGATTTTAAATTTTTCTTTTGCAATGCTTGTTTGAGAAATTAACAAACAGCAGATTAATAGGATTAAAGGGGGGAATTTATTAGAGTTAGCCATAGTTTCAAATTTAATCAAAAAAAGCCTTTATTCGATCTTGTAATTGGGGAAATTTTAAGAAGTTTGAAAGCTTTTAAATAAAGAAATTTGAAAAATTTATTAAGTATATTTCGGTTTGTGATTGGTAGTTTGGCATGAACTTGTTTTCATTGTTCCGTTATACAAGAAAAGTATTTCTTTTAACAAATGACTTATTCTGTTTGTTAAGTGGATTCTCAATGTATGAAAAAACATGCTTTGTTTTTTACCATACAAATTTGGTGTTTATTTTTTCTGTAAAATTAGATCCTTGTTTTTTTTATTGTAAAACAAAAGCCCAAATCCTTATGGAGTTGGGCTTTATATTTTATAATCCCCTTTTAGGGATTAGGGAATTTACTGCAATCTAATTTTACAGTTATTTGCTCTGATGTTTAGTTTCGAAAAAGCTTTTTTATCGCCTACACGACCTTTTGCCACGAAAGTTTTTTTGTTGGCTGTTGCTTGGTTCGATAAGGTGAAATCGTTAGAGTTATCGAATTTTACCGACTTGTGATTAATTTCGTAATCGATTTGACTGCCTTCCATAAAGCTAAGGCCAACATCTCCATATTTTGAGTCTATTTTTACAAACGAAAACATGTTGTTGATGTTAAAGACATTGATGTGTCCAAATTTTTGATCGTAATCAATCTCGCCACCCATTTGGCTAATTTCAATCTTGCTAAAGTTCGACGATCCGTAAAGATATTCCAGTTCTTTAATGTTGAATTTATCACGAGCAGAGGTCATGCTGATGTTATCTGCAACACCAATTGTAAATTCCGAATCGCGGCTCTCGCCACTAAGTTTCTCTGCATTCTCGATATTTACTTTAGAGTTAGCGACCTTTAGTTTAGCGTTATTTACATCCTTTACCTTAAAAGTACATCCAGTAATGGTAAAATTATTTTCTCCTTTTAAATTTTGAGCCGTAAAATTACCACTTGTTAAGTCAAGGCTGATATTGCCATTATGGCTATCCATAAATATGTCTCCATTTTTTTGTATCAAATCCAAATTAATGGTAGAAGGCAGTTGCACTGTGTATTTGATCTTTATTTTTCCTTTGTTGAAGAGAGAGTTGGTCAGTTTTTTGAGAGAGAAAAAATCGCCAAGCACAGTTTTTACAGATAATTGTGCTTCACCTTCTGTAAAATCGATGGTGATATTATCAACCATTTTTTTTGTTTTCTCTTCATTTGAACCTTCAACACTAATCAGAATTTCGAATTTAATTTCTGCTTTGTCCCAGTGCTTAATTTGAATTTTACTGTATTTCGATTCAATCTTAAGATTTTCACCAGCCTTAAAAGTCTTTTCGATTTTTTTGTGTTTGGTGATCGCATTTGCTGATCCAACAAAGAAACAGATGCTAATAAGTGCAAATAATAATCGTCTCATAGTATTTCTATTTTAGAGTTTTTTATTCGGGAAATTGAATTCAATCGTAAATGTAAAACTTTTAACTCCTTCTTGAGGCATTAGATTGTGTTGTTACGCGAATTTTAACAAAGATTAATAAAAGAGTGGCAATAAACAGACAAACACGACCAATGTAATCTCCATGCTCCGAGTAAAATGTTTTTTCTTTTATCAGTTTTAACCTGCCTGTTAATACTGTTTTTTTCCACCACTTAGTCTTAGCAACAATCGTGCCTTTTGAGTTGATGTGAGCCGAAATTCCATTGTTTGCCACCCGAATATAGTCTCGGCGGGTTTCAACGGCTCTTAACCGACTAAAATTGAAATGATGTTTATATCCTGGAGTTGTTTTCCACCATCCGTCATTGGTAATCATGCAAATAAAACCAGGGATTTCCGGTACTCTTTGCGCGCAGTAATCGCCAAAAATTGATTCGAAGCAAACAATAGGCACTAACGCTATGGAATCTGACAGAAAATAATCGGTATCATTTTTACTGCTATAGGTTCCCTGATAGCCTCCAATTTCGAGGGAGTAGTCTTTCAAAAAGCTCAGATATTTATCGAATGGTACCCGTTCAAATAAGGGAACTAGTTTTGTTTTGTGATAAAATTGAGGCGCGATTGTATCTGTAAGAAATAAGGCTGAATTATACAATTCTGATTTATTTTCAAGTATTATTTTACTGTGTGTACCAATCAATATTTTTGTTTTCGGATACTTCTTTTTTAAATTGTGCAAACGTAAATAGAAGGAAGAGTTATTAGGCTTGTTTTCATCGATAGATGTTAAAATCACGGTTTCAGGTGCAAATAAGAAATCGGGATGGTGAATACTGCATATCGAATCTGCTGTAGTCATAAAATCCGTAAAGTGTTTTTCTTCATTCTCAGGAATAAATTTTTCGTTGTACGGATCTAAATTTGGCTGGATAAGTGCAAAGCTTTTACTTCCCGTAATATTCTCCTTTTGGTGATACAGAAAAATAGAGTAGAGTAGAGGGATGCCAATTAAAAGGAATATCCCAATAGATGGAAGACTATTTTTTTTATTTCGTTTTTTGATGAAAGAAAAGAATCCCAAATTTATAAGAATAACCCACAAACTACCGCCACGAGTTCCTGTAAATTCATACCATTGTACCCATTTGGGCACTGAAGCAAATGCATTACCCAAATTCAACCAAGGCCAGGCCAAATCCCACCAGGTATCGAAATATTCAAAACCCAGCCAGATAATAAGGAAGGGGAATAGAATAGTAATTTTTAGATGTTTTCTAGTTCTGCTGATCAACCAAAAAATCAGCGCAAGCAAAAGCGAGTTGATAAGGATAATAAGAATAACACCCGTAATTTGAGCTTTACCAACCCACCAATATGCCAGAATGTTCCAAACTAAAAAACTCAGAAAGGCGTAGTTGAAAAGAAGGTAGGGATTGTCGTGATTTATTGTTTTTTCTTCGAGCCAAAGGAGAGGAATCCATGCGAAAAAAATAAGGAAAAAAAGCTGAGGTACGCAAAATGGCATACCCAATAAAAGACCGGAAGCAATGGCAAGAAGAGAATTTTTATTCACTTTATCGATGAGTTAGCGGGGAGGCAAACGCACATATTACTGTAAATTTTTTAATACAATGAAAATTAGGGGTAGATAATATATGATTCTATATATCTTGTTCTTTAGATAACTTCACGAAATTGATTGATGGGAGTATAACTGGCTTAAAACCAGACTGAAGTGTTAGGTTAGATATGTATGCTCGAATATAAGGAAAGGCAATCGCAGGTGCATTAATTTTAGGGAAATTAGAACTAATAAATTCCTCAGTAATATCATTTTCAACACTAAAACTAAAAGCAGCTTCAAAATTTAAGTTAAATACATTACTTTCCAAAGCAATATCAAATAAAATAACAAATGTTCTTTTATTATCGTTAGGGAAAAGTTGTCCAACCTTAAGTTGAAAAGAATCATTGCCTTTTTTATGTTCATCTTTCATTTTGAAATCTAAACTTTGTACTTTCCAACCTTCTAATTGTATTTTCATGCCGCTAATTCATAATTTTCTTCTGAAGAATCAAAACTCTCATCTTTTGATGATGCTAAAATATCTACATTAACAAAACTAAAATCCTCTTTAATGATTATAAATTCGCCTTGTCTTTCTTCTGCAAGCCACTGATTCAATGATTCTTCAGTTTCTTGTGCAAGAGCATTGTCCAATCTTCGTTCTAACTCAATTAAATCTAGCATAATGTTTTTTTTAGACTCTTTGATGCAATACAAAATTACTAATTATATCCTTATTGTAAACTGCAATCTGAATTCTTTTTCTGTAATTAAAATTACTTACAAGCAAATCATCACTAAATGGTAAATCTTGAAAAAGGACTCCGTCAGTAATTTCAGACCATTTTGCCTTATCATTGAAATATTGATTAATTTCTCTAATAGAAGCTTTTTTCCCTGTCTTCTTTGTAATAAATTTTGCTGCTTTCTCAATCTGCTTGAGCCAAAATTCATAATGTTTTTCATTAAAGACAGTATCTAAAACATTTTCAGTATCGATATCGGCTTTATAAATTTCAAATGAGCCTTTTCTATTTTTAAAGTTATTACCCCAATGAGTTGCATCAATTTCAATATTCCAAAAATAATAACCAACTCCAAGCCAAGCATCACTTTTGTTACATTTAATAGGAGCTGTTAATAATTTAGCTCTACTTTCTTGTGTGTGATACATTAATTTTGCCAAAGTCAAAAATATTTTTGTTTCTTATACAAAGATATAAGTATTTATCGAAAGTTAAAGTATTAATAATTACAAATAGAAATACTGGATATATATGAATAATGTTCGAGTTCTTAATCATACGCTAGCCGTTAGATGAACTCCAACTAAGATAATAGTTATTGATGCGATTTGAGTAATTGATACATGATCTCCGCCAATTACAATGCCCCAAAATATTGCTGTAATTGGTATAATGTAAGCTATTGATGCAGCAAAAACGTGCGACGATTTCTTAATTAGTTGATTATATAGAATAACTCCCGCGAAGGTTAATACAGCTAGTAAGCCAAGCATTAATGCACTTTTCGATAAAGTTTCGGATGCCAAAGGCGTACTTAAATCGGTAAAAGCAAGAAAAATACCAGCCATAGGACCAACAAATAAAAATGCCAGAGAGGCAATCTCTGTTCCGCTTAGTTTTGGCAAGGAAAAACTAACAATATTAATGCTGACAGCTACCGATAAAATAGCCATAAACACGTAAAATACACCCCAAAAGTAGGAAGCTCCAAATGAATCTCCGGAAAAACTAATGACTATAGTTCCAGCAAAACCAAGTAGAATTCCACCCATTACTTTTTTATTTGTATTTGCTTTAAAGAAAAGTATGGCAATCAGTAATGTGACCATGGGCAACATGGCATTCAGCATGCCTGCAACCGAAGAATTGATTTGGGTTTGTGCTTTGGCAAAAAAGTAGGAGGGACCAATATTTCCGGTAATACCGGAAAGTAAGAGAGGTCGTATATTTTCTTTCGAAAGTTTTCTGAAATTTTTAACAATCAGAGGGATAAAAAGTAGAAATGAAAAGAATACCTGAAAAGCAGCCACTTGATTGTGGCTAAAGCTTTCCAAAGCTATTTCTCTTAAAATATATGGACTTCCCCAAATGAAAGAAACTAAAATCAGTAATATCCAATTGTTGTATTTGCCGGGTAAAGTCATTTTATCAGAGGGTTATGAAATTATTCTTTATCTTCTTCGAAAGCTTTGTATTTCACCGTTAATTCCGAAATCATCTGGCTAAAAGTGGTAATTGCGGCAAGCGTATCTTTCGAGATTTCTTTTCTTTGTAATTTTAGCATTAAAATTCCATATAAAGCGGTAAGACAAACTTCAATATCATTGTTTTCTTTGCTTGCTTTCGATTTTTCACGAAATTCAGAAATATTTCCAAGAGCCTGCTGATAATGACTGTTGTATGCAGAATCTTTACCTTTCGTTAAAAGAAAAACATGATAATCGTATAGTTCATTAACATTATTCATTAAGATTTGAAGATGACCTTTTTCTTGTATTTTTTCAATTTTCATCATCTCAATCAGGTTCTCATACCAAGCCTTAATTTCGTTGTGAGTCTCTTCTGGTTTTTCGAATTGTTTAATGATATTTTCTTCAATTTTATTAATATCAAACTGATAAGCTCGAATGATATCTTCAACTTGCCACATGTAAAGGATGTATTCGGCTAAGTTTGTCTTCTTTTTTTCCTGTGCTATTATCATATCTTCTTTTTGTCTGTTGCTGGTGTTTTATTGTTTAAGCTTATCAATTAATCTACGATCTAGTTTTGTTGGTCTTCCAACGCCTCTGTCCCGAGATTCAAATCCATGTGTCTTTGTTGCATCTAGTAAATCCAACTGATCTTGAGCTGTTATATCTTTTACAAAATCAACAGCTAATTTTGCACCCATCCGTTTGCCGGATATTGCCGTAACTAAATAGCTTCGGGTAATGGGAGCAAATTTTATATCTATTTGTTCGTTTAGTCTTATTTCTCGCGAAGGTTTTACGTGAACGCCACCAATCGTGACTTTTCCTTTTTTGCACGCTTCGGAAGCCATACTTCTGGTTTTGTAAATTCGTACAGCCCACAGCCATTTATCTATTCTTACTTTATTATCCATGGCTTTCTATTTGATTTATACTTGTTTCTTTACTTGCTGATTTTTTTTGTATTATATGCTGTCATGGTTCTCTGAATACCAATGGTACTCATTCCTTTTACCATGTTGATACAAATTTTATATAGTTCGGGTAGTTTTTCCAATTCCTCGGGCGACCATTCTCCTAAAACGTAATCTATTTGTTGTCCTTTGCTAAAATCGGCACCAATACCAAAGCGCAGGCGGTTGTAATTTTGGTGACCAAGTATCTCGTTAATGTGTTTTAAGCCATTATGACCAGCATCACTTCCTTTCGGACGTAATCGTAAAGTTTCAAACGGCAGGGCAAGGTCATCAACCAAAACCATCATATTCTCAACAGGTATTTTTTCTTTCTGAAGCCAATAGTTAACCGATTTCCCACTTAAGTTCATGTAAGTGTTTGGCTTTACAAGAACAAAGATTCGTCCTTTAAACTTGTATTCAGCAACAGCTCCATATCTGGCCTCCTTAAATTCGATATTAGCAGTCTCTGCAATTGCATCCAGAATACGAAATCCGATATTGTGTCTTGTGTTCACATACTCCGCACCAATATTACCAAGGCCGACAATCAGATATTTCATTTTAATATTATTTTCTTTTGGCTGGATTTCATTCCATCCAAATAGTTTTTTTAGAAATTGAATCATAACAAATCCAAAGTTAAAATATTCACAGCATAATCCATGAAAACTTTGAATCCATTCTTATCCCTTATTTTAGGAATGAGGGATATTAAAAAAAACCTCCCATTCTAAAAAAGATGGGAGGTTGTATTTTATGCTAAAAGAATTCTTACTCTGCAGCCGGTGTAGCTTCACCACCATCAGGAGATGTAGATTGAGCAGCAGCACGAGCAGCTCTTGTAAGCTTAACTTGTACAACAACAGAATTTTTAGAATTAAGTAGTTCTAAGTTCTCATAAGTAAGTTCTCCAACCTGAATACTTCTACCAAGTCCAAGATCGCTTACTTCGATAAGTAGATTTTCTGGAAGATTAGCCATTAAACCTTTTACCTTTAATTTTCTTGAGATAACAGCTAATTTACCACCAGCCTGAATACCTTTTGCAAAACCTTCAACTCTAATAGGTAATTCTACTTCGAATGCTTTGTCTTCGAATACCTGGTAAAAATCTGCATGTAACGGCTTATCGGTAACCGCATGAAAATGAATATCTCTTAATATACAAGAGAATTTTTTCCCATCAACATCAGCATTAATAATATATACTTCTGGTGTGAAAAGTAGTTTGCTAAATATTTTTTCGCTAATAGCAAAGTGAACGTTTTCACCGCCACCATATAACTCACATGGTACCATTTCTTCTTTACGAAGAGCTTTGGTTGCTTTTTTTCCTAAGTCTGTTCTTAAAGAACCTTTTAATTCAAAAGTTTTCATTTTCTTGTAATTGTGTGCTACTCAAACTAAACATCATCGCCTGGTAAAAAAGCTCAGTCCGGTTCCCATTACACGTTTAAAAAATATTTCACCAAAAATCTGCGCAAAGATATGAATTATAATATGAAATTGGAACTGATTGATTCGCAATTGTAAACATTAAGAATTGTTTTTGCAAAAATATTGGCAATTGTTAACTCTTTAATTTTAGAACCTTCTTGCTTCAAAGGAATAGAATCAGTAAAAACGACCTCTTCTAAAGCCGATTCTTCAATTCTATCATATGCAGGACCAGATAAAACAGCATGTGTTGCAATTGCGCGCACACTACGAGCACCTTTTTCTTTTAGCATATTCGCGGCTTTTGTAATTGTGCCTGCAGTATCAATCATGTCATCAACAATTACAACATGTCTGCCTTCAACATTACCAATTGCGGTCATTTCGCCAACTACATTTGCTTTTTCACGAGATTTGTGACAAATGGCCAAACCTGCATTTAGATATTTGGCATAAGCATTGGCTCTTTTACTGCCACCCATATCAGGAGAGGCAACAACCAGGTTATCCAATTTTAAATTTTGGATGTAAGGAAGAAGTACTGAAGAACCATACAAGTGATCAACAGGAATATCAAAAAATCCTTGGATTTGGTCAGCATGAAGATCCATAGTCATTACACGATCAACACCTGCTGCCATAAGCAAATTGGCAACCAACTTGGCTCCAATAGCAACTCTCGGACGATCTTTTCTATCCTGACGAGCGAATCCAAAATATGGGATTACTGCGATAACTTTGTATGCAGATGCTCTTTTGGCTGCATCGATCATTAATAATAGCTCCATCAAATTATCTGTTGGGGGATAAGTTGATTGAATAATGAATACTTGAGAGCCTCTTACTGTTTCTTCATAACAGACTTCAAATTCACCATCACTAAATCTTGTAATGCTTGATTTTCCTAACTCCAATCCTGCAGCGCTTGCAATTTGACCTGCTAAATACTCACTGTTCGATCCAGAAAAGATTTTAATCGGGGCTTTCATTAAAATATTATTTGTTTATAAATCAGATAACTATTGTACTATGCAAATTTATGAATTATTGCGTCAAAAAACTGATTTTAGTTAAGTTGTCGCAATTTATTTTATCCATATAAAAGGATAATTTATTTTTTTAAAAATAAAAAGGAAGATGTCTTTACGAGATCTCCCTGTTTTTTTTAGATGCCTTTACAATGAAAGGGTTTTATTGGTTTCTTCAATAAAATTTAATATTTCATCTTTCCCCAGACCGTTCGATGCCGAACTAATGAAATAAGTAGGCATTTCTTCCCACGAATTCAATAATTCCTTTTCGTAGGCTCTAACGTTCTCAGATAATTTTTGTTTGCTAAGCTTATCTGACTTTGTGAAAATGATAGAGAAAGGAACTCCATTAACACCTAACCATTCCATAAAATCAGTATCCTTGCCTTGCGGTTCGTGTCTGGCATCTACCAATACAAATAAATTGATAAGATTGGGACGGCTTTCAATAAAGCTGAAAATTAATTTTGAAAAGCGTTGTTTGGTATTCTTTGCAACTTTTGCAAAGCCATAACCAGGTAAATCAACCAAATACCATTTATTATTAATTATAAAATGATTAACTAATTGGGTTTTCCCTGGCTTACTAGAGATTTTTGCTAAACCTTTATGATTGGTTAGCATATTAATAAGAGATGATTTCCCAACATTGGAACGTCCAATAAAAGCGTATTCGGCTTTGTTATCGGTCGGACATTTAGTTATATCCGAGTTGGACATCACAAATTGTGCACTAGTAATATTCATGGAGTAATTTTTTTACGTTGTAAAGTTAGACAGATTCTTATCTTTTCCGAAAAATGCTTCAACTTTATTGACCGATCATGTTATTTGTTGGGGGAATAAAAAAATCCTCTTTTCAATTGTATGAAAAGAGGATTGTATCATTTTTTTAAAAAGCCTATTTTATGTAGACTTCAATGATTTTTGTTTTTGATTTTGGAGTTAGGGTCAAATTATTTATTACTGCAGGAATCAAAACACTTTCTCCCTTGGTAACAGTTAATGAATCTTCTCCATATGTGATTTCCATATCGCCTTCTAAACACATATAAATTACAAAAGAATCTAATTCCAGGTAATTTTTTTCTATCGATTGATCAAATTCGAGAATATTGGTGGTGAAATACGGACAACGAATCAGTTCCGAAGCTTTATTTATTTCGGTTTTGTAGGTAGTTTCATATTTTTTCTCAAAACTGTAATCAATTGCATCAACGGCAAGCTCGGTATGCAACTCTCTTTGATTGCCTGCATCATCAGTTCTGTTAAAATCGTACATTCGATATGTAACATCAGATGTTTGTTGAATTTCGGCCAAAAGAATTCCTTTTCCAATTGCATGAACACGGCCAGAAGGAATAAAGAAACAGCTGCCTTCTTTTACAGGAGCGTTGTTTAAAATCTCTTCCAGTTTGCCTTCTTTCAACTTCGCTAAATATTCTTCTTTGCTGATATCCTGATTAAAACCTACAATCAGTTCTGATCCTTTGTCGGCTTCAATAACATACCACATTTCGGTTTTGCCATAAGCATTGTGCCTTTCTTTCGAAAGTTCATCATCAGGATGTACCTGAATGGATAGTACATCGTTGGCATCAATAAATTTTATCAACAATGGGAATTCAACTCCAAAATTTTCATAAACCTGATCTCCAATAAGGTCACCCATATAAATTTCAATGAGTTCTTCCAGATCATTTCCTGCTAAAAAGCCATTGCTAACAACAGAAATATTTCCCTCGACACCTGAAATTTCCCAACTCTCACCTGCGTTAGGCAACGAAGAAAAATCTTTATTCAATACTGTTTTTAATTTGCTTCCACCCCAAATTTTATCTTTAAGGATGGGCGTAAATTTCAATGGATACAAACTCATTTTTGTACAATTTATTAATTTGATTGCTATTTTGGTTTTTGGATATTCTTAAAATTCGTAGTCAATTACTTTACGTTCTATGGCCATTTCTTTCACTACCGCAGCTACCTTTAAATGCTCCGGATGATTTGCGTAAATTGGCAAAGCTTCCATGTTTTCAATGTCTACATTTACAATAAAATCAAATGAAGCATCGGAATGAAGCTGATCGAAACCAATTTGTAAAAATTTAATTTCAGGAATTCTTTCATCCAATCCATCAAATGCATCTTTTAATCTTGTAAAATAATTTTCTTTTTCTTCAGCCGAATCGAAAGCTTTAAACTTAAACATAGCAATGTGCTTGATCATTTTAATTCTTTTTTAAATAATTAGTAACTTTCCAGCCGAAGTTAATGCAAAATTAGCATTTTTGAACCAAACATCTAAATATCATACAACATGTTGATTATTGGAATTGCCGGCGGAACGGGCTCCGGCAAAACTACAGTGGTAAGAAAAATCATTGAAAGACTAAATCAAGGGGACGTTGCCGTTTTACCACAAGATTCTTATTACAGAGATAATGTAGACCTTTCTTTGGAAGAAAGACAGGAAATCAATTTTGATCATCCAAGGTCGATAGAATTTGAATTGTTGATTGATCATTTAAAGAAATTAAAAAATGATGAATCGATAGAACAGCCAATATACTCATACCTTACTTGTTTACGCTCCGACGAAACCATTCGAGTAGAACCTAAAGGTGTCATAATCGTAGAGGGTTTGTTGATTTTAACGGATCCTGTTCTTCGTGATTTAATGGATTTAATGGTTTTTGTAGATTGTGATGCAGATGATCGTTTGAACAGAGTAATTAAAAGAGATATTATTGAACGTGGCAGATCGGTAGAGAAAGTTTTAGATCGATACGAAAAAACGGTAAAACCAATGCACCTGCAGTTTATAGAGCCAAGCAAGCGCTATGCAGATATTATCGTACCTCAAGGAGGCAATAATGTTGTTGCCATTGATATTTTGACTCATTTTATTCAGAAAAGCCTGATTGTAAATCAGTAAACTATTAATATTTATTTTTGAAAAAGAAATTTGGAAAGGAGACTTTGTTACTGTCTCCTTTTTTTATAACTTTTCATTTTATTTATGATAAGTCTTGTTTTATGCTGAATCAAATAAAAGTCGAAAATTTACTTTTTGTAGATATTGAGACAGTATCGGGGAATTCTACATTTGACGAAATGTCGCCCAAGTTGCAGGAATTGTGGGAGAAAAAATCAAATTATTTTCGAAAGGAAGAAGAATCTCCATCTGATGTATACGGAAGGGCCGGCATATATGCAGAGTTTGGTAAGATTGTTTGTATTTCAACTGGTTTAGTGACCAAAAAGGGTGGTGTGAAAAAGTTTATTGCCAAATCTTATTATGGCGATGATGAAAAACTATTGTTAGAGGAGTTTGCTTTAATGGTAGATCGTTTCAGCAGCAAGCCCAAACGAAATTTATGTGCTCATAATGGGAAAGAATTCGATTTTCCTTATATCGCCAGAAGAATGCTGGTGAATGGAGTCGTATTGCCTAAAGTGCTCGATATTGCAGGTAAAAAACCTTGGGAGATACAATTTGTTGATACCATGGAATTATGGAAATTCGGAGATTACAAACATTACACTTCCTTAGCATTACTTTGTGAGATATTTAATGTGCCCACACCAAAAGACGACATTGACGGATCTATGGTGGGTAAAGTATATTGGCAGGATAATGATTTGGAGAGGATTGCCATCTATTGCGAGAAAGATATATTGGCCACAGCGCAGGTGTTTTTGCGTTATCAAGGCGAAGAATTAATTCCCGAAGCTAATTTTGAACGAGTTTTATTATAATTATCTTGTTATTGTACAATAGTTTTCCTTTTTTCGTGTTTGAGTATCAGGAAGTGAATCCTGATCTGATTGAGTGATATATTAAAAACTAAAAGATAGTAAATTGATGAATAATTTATTTTTAAAAAAAATGACCTTTGCCTTTTTACTAATTGGCAGTATGTTCTTAATTTCTTGTGGAAGCAGTGGCGGAAGTGGAGATGAAGTAGATTTTGAATTCAAATCTTCCGATTTAACAAATAAGTATTGGTATGCAAATCCATATTTATCTTCCGATTACAATCGTAATGATGCTTTGATTGTGTATCGTTTTGAAGGAGGAGGAGTGTTAAAAAGACAAGAGTTTAGCGGTCGAAGAGATAAGCTTGTTGGTTCCTGGAGTTTAAATGATAATGAACTGATTATAGAAGACGAATCTATCTCAGATGATAATCGTCAGGAGTGGTTTATTCAATCGAATTCAATCGCAACATATTTAAAATTAAATAGTTCATCTGGAACACGAGAATTATATACCGATATTGATGAAATTAACGATGTAACCGCCGATGCTTATGTTGTAAATGATTTACGTGTGGTAAATAATTCCTATAAATCGGATTACCGGATGGAGTATGTAGTATATGGAGAAAATATAAAAGAGTGTAAAGTGCTTCCAGATGCAGATACTTCATTTGAATTGGATGATTTTACTGATTTTCAAGGAGAGAAAGTGTATTATTTAAAGGAATCTGACCGTGCTAACTATTTTGATAATTTTGATGGTGCCAGCGTTGTGAAATTTTATCTGAAACTTGATGGTGGAGAAAGTTATAAGCTTGAAGAACAGGTTTATGAGTATGAGATTGATGCATTGGATAACTTTTCAACGACAGCCACTCACGCTAGTGGTGCTGGAAGTGTAACTATAAATTGGAATGCAATTGATGAGGATGATATTTACTATTTTGTTGAAATTTTAGATAAAAACGCTAACGAGTATTTACCAAAATTTAGAAGTACTCGTCAATCTGCTGATGCAGGTGAAGCTAAATTGTTGGAGATTGATAATTTAACCGATAGTGAATTTGAAGCATTGGATGAATTAGCCATTGGAGAAGATTATTACGTGAAAATATCAGGATTTAAATACGAAGACGGTATTGACCCGGATAACAGTTCAAATAAAGAAATAAATATTCAGGCAGTAACCCGCTATATTTTCAAAGCTGGGGCGTGGTAGTATGAAAATAAGAAAACTTAAAACCTGGAACTGATTCCAGTTTCGGGTTTTTTAAAATTGCTGGATTCAAAACGAAACATTCTACTGTTTTTACCAAAAGGCTTGTTTGTTCGATGCGCATTCAATATCCTGCATTTTTGGAAATACTAATTTAAGCGATGAATAGATGTTTCGGAATCTGAAAAGTGAGCTGTGTGATCCTGCACGGCATACTTTGTAAAATAGATAATGATGTTTGTAAGATTACGTTGCATACTTTTCAAAATTTAAATGCCCCTGTAAGCTCGCAAAGCATACTTTCCGAAAAGAAAAAGATATTTGCAAATTTTAATCGAAATTACACAAAATACAGGTAAAACTTATACCCTGATGTTGGAACTTTGTGCAGAATGGCTTATAAATCGACCTGCAATTACTCAAATATTTAATCCAAAACAAAATATTCAACTGTTTTCACCAAGAGTTTTGCTTGTTCTGCATGAACCCAATGTCCGGCATTTGGGATGGTGGTAATTTCTGCTTTGGGAAATATCGTTCTTATTAGATTGTGGTCATTATCGGTTATGTAATTCGATTTTTCACCTCGAATAAATAAGATAGGA
>JAESUW010000011.1 GCA_016760525.1 Labilibaculum sp. | reverse complement strand
TCATGTTTTAATAAACAACTTTATTGTCGTTCATCATGCTTAATAAGTGGTATACTTTTCGATTGAAAGGTGGACTACTTTTTAGTTAATACATACACCATCCTGAACAGATACTGTTTACTCCGGCCTCGGTTAATGATGTGACGGTATTTAAACAGGCGTGGTCTGAAATTGAGAATCGAACCTTTTTTGGCGATAAAATATACTTTGTAAACGACCTCAATCAACACATGTTAAAGCATCAGAATTCAGAAATGCTTTCGCCAATAAAGACAGTTAAGGGGATGAATGAGATAATCAAACTAAGAATTAAAGCAGCTGATGATTTATTTTCAACCGCTGTTTCAAGAGTTAGGCAACCTGTCGAAGCAATATTCAATTGGCTAATTGAAAAAGCAGATATTCAAAAAGCCAGTAAAGTAAGGTCAATTAAAGGATTGATGATTCATGCTTTTGGAAGACTTGCTGTGGCTTTTATAACATTAGCTTTTTAACTCTTGATTCGCATATGTAATTAAATAAGACCAGAATAGGAGTAAGATTTAAACCTAGACAACATATGTATGTCCACTGACAGATTATCATCCTATTCTGTTTCTTTCTACGAGTCAGAACAGTATTGAGAAACTAGACTATATGTTTAGATTTCGTATCAGCTGCGAGGAAAGACTGTGAGAAGAGTTCTTATTTTCAGAAAACACTCTAAAATAATACAGATGCTAGCACATGTAATTGCTCAACAAGTAGTAGGAATTGATATTGGTAAAGATAGTTTCTATGCTTGTTACAAGGTTCAGAATAATAGTAATAAGATTATAGTTAAGGGAACCAAGTCTTTTGATAATACGAACTCAGGGATGAAGTTATTTTATGATTGGTGTCTTAAACGTAATAAAACACCAAATTCTCCTATTGTATTTGTGATGGAGGCTACAGGTGTTTATTATGAGGAATTAGCTTATTTTCTTCATCAGAACAAAGAATTGGTCAGTGTTCAGTTGGCTCAGAAGATTAAGTATTTTGCTAAGAGTTGTAACCTTAAGACCAAAACAGATAAAGTTGACTCAGTAATGATTGCTCAATTTGGAATTGAAAAGAATTTGACTGGCACTGATTTATGGACTCCACCAAGTAAGGATTTTAAAATAATACGTGATTTATCAAGAGAGCATACCAATTTGAAAAATTCACAGACAGGAGCTAAATCACAACTTCACGCTTTAAACACGGCTCACAATACCTATAAGGAGGTTTTAAAGCTGAAGAAGAAAGAAATTAAATTCTATCAAAATCAGATTTGTTTAGTAGAAAAAGAGATTGTTAGATTAGTTAATTCAATATGCTTATCCGCAAGTTTCCCTGATTAATTTTGTAAATTCATGGTTTAAAATCCTATAGATATGAAACTGATTGAATTCACCTCCCATTATCCAGACGAGCAAAGCTGTAGAATTGCATTTAAGAAATTTAGAGAGAAAGAAGGCATACTATGCAATAAATGCGGGAATATCACTCACTATTGGAAAAAGAAAAGAGAGCAATGGGAATGTAAGTCATGCGGTCATAGAACAACATTAAAAAGTGGAACTGTAATGCAGAATAGTAAGTTGCCATTTCAGTATTGGTTTATTGCAATGCACTTGTTAACCAGTACAAAAAAAACATTTTCGGCAAAGGAAGTCCAACGTCAGTTAGGTCATAAGAGATATGAACCTATTTGGGCAATGCTCCATAAACTCCGAAGTGTGATGGGCTTAAGAGATGATGAATATTTATTAGGAGAGGAAGTAGAGCTTGATGAAGGCTTCTTTAAGACCGTTTCTTTAGATAGAGATAAATCAGAACCATTAAAAAGAGGTAGAGGTAGTCAACAACAGAGTAAAGTATTAGTAAGTGTAGAATCTAAGGATGCTAAAGATGATTATAATCCAAAGAAACATGGTAAGAAAAAAAAAGTTAAGTTCATAAAAATGAAAACAATAGTTTCATTAAAAAAGGATGAAATTAAGAGTCAGGTAGATCAAATGCTTGAGAATAACACTAAGATAAATTCAGATAAATCAAACAGTTATAATGATTTAGAACCTGATTATAATCTGAATTCTCAAGTGATAAAAAAGCAGGATGTAAATAAGATGCTTCCGTGGGTTCATACTGCTATCAGTAATGCGAAAAGGATGCTTCTAGACGTACACCATAGGATAGATGATGACTTCCTGCAAAACTATCTAAATGAATTTTGTTATAAATTCAATAGACGATATTTTGATAATCTATTTGAGAGACTAATGATAGCAGCTGTTTCATATAGATGGAATTATCTTGGGGAAGAATACGGATAAGCATATAATTCAAATATTGAACTTAAAGATCGGATCGCAAAAATAGAAACAATAAAAGGCATTCGTTTTCTTACAATTATCAAGATCTTAGCAGAGACAAATGGATTTTTATTATTCAATAACATTCGACAGTTGGTAAGTTATGCGGGGCTTGATGTTGTTGAGAAAGAGTCTGGTAAATATCGAGGTAAGACAAAAATATCTAAGAAAGGTAATGCTAGAATAAGGTCTGCACTATATATGCCTGCAATGAATGCATCGAATCATAATGTAAATTTAAAAGAGTTTTACGATAGAATAAATGAAGGACGAACCATAAAACGCCAGGGGCTAATAGCAGTAATGCGTAAACTGTTAATATTAGTTTACACATTATGGAAAAAGGAAGAAGAATATGATCCTTTATTTCATTTTTCAAATCAATTAGCAGTAGCTAAAGAAAGCACAAAGTGCCATGTTAGCACATATATCGAAATTTAAAAAGGCGGAGACTAAATCTCCGCCACTAGATAGACATGTCTCAATAAATCGAGATGTGCCTTCTTTAGGATACAATATTAAGAAAAAAGAATTAAAAATTTATTAACTGATAATATTTGGATTTAACCACAGTATCTGTTAGGTTAAAGATTTTTAGCTACTTTTGTGGCATTAAACATTCTCAAAATCACTAGTGAACAAACGAATTCTCAAAATAGCACTCCCTAATATTGTTAGTAATATTACTATTCCTCTTCTAGGCATTGTTGACCTGGCCTTGATGGGACATTTGGGGAACATTGATTTTATTGGCGCAATAGCATTGGGAGGAACCATATTTAATTTTCTTTATTGGGGATTTGCCTCCTTGCGCATGAGTACAACAGGAATAACCGCCCAAGCTTATGGAGCAAGAAATCTGAGTGAAACCATTTTGTCTTTGTCCAGAGCACTCTTAGTTGCTCTAATCGGGAGTACAATCATATTACTGCTACAAAACCCAATTGCTGATTTAAGTTTTTATGTAATTGATTCTGAAGAATCGGTTGAGGCCATAGCTAAATCTTATTATTATATTAGAGTTTGGGCCGCACCTGCCACAATTGGTTTGTATGCCTTAACGGGATGGTTTATTGGTATGCAAAACTCAAAAATACCAATGATAATTGCCGTTACAAGTAATACTATCAATATTGTTTTGTCCTCATACTTTGTTTATGGTATGAATTTAGATGCGCGTGGTGTTGCTCTGGGAACAGTAATTGCCCAGTATTGCGGCTTATTTATTGCTCTGTTTTTTATCCTTCGATTTTACCGACGACTGTTTCACTACTGGAGTAGAAAAGGGATGATGCAAATTAAAGAATTGAAAAACTTCATTGCAATTAATAAAGATATTTTCATTCGAACGCTGTGCATCATATTCGTGTTCACATTTTTCATAACAGAATCGGCCAACACAAACAAAACCATTCTTGCCGTAAATTCACTACTACTGCAATTCTTATTCATCTTCTCTTATTTTATGGATGGATTTGCATTTGCTGCAGAGGCTTTAGTGGGGAAATTTATTGGAGCTAAAAACCAAACTGGATTGAAAAGTGTAATTCGTCTGCTATTTATTTGGGGAATTGGAATAAGCCTTGCCTTCACTATTTTTTATGCTACAAGCAGTAATTGGATTTTAGCAGCATTAACAAATAATGAATCGACTATATTAGAAGCACAAGCCTACATAAAATGGATTGTACTATTGCCAATTCTAAGTTTCGGATCATTTTTACTGGATGGGATTTTTATCGGTGCAACCGCTTCTGTTTATATGAGGAAAACAATGATGGCTGCAACTTTATTTGTTTTTATACCCAGTTACTATTTTCTGAGCGACAGCTTTCAAAATCATGGATTATGGATAGCCATGCTTGGATTTATGCTGGCTCGAGGAGTATTTCAAACTATTTATTACAAAAAGGCAGTACTTCTAAAATTCAATTAGCCGACTCTCAATATCCCGGCCAATGTTAGTTTCAAAGCTTCTGTTAATTTTGAAACTTCATCCTCCTCAATCTTATAGTTTTCACTCGCATTCTCAAGTCGGTCAACCACATAGAAAAGCTGAATTAATTTCACTTTTTCTTCCAAACAAACATACAATACACTGGCACCATCCCAACTAATTACATCGGGCTGATTTTTTTGATACATACTCGAAATTGGAAATAGATTATTAGGTATTGAATTACAACTGATGCCACTTACCTTTCTATATTCAAGCTGAAATTCAGGTAATAAAAGATTATTTTCAAGAATTTCATTTGTAAACGGATATTCATTCTTATTCCGTATCTCCAAATCAAATACAGATGAAAATGCTTCATCTGCTTCAAAGCCCAAATCACCAAAGTAATCATCAATTAAATTGATTACGATACCAGATTCAAGTTGATCTTTTAATGAAAAACACCTTCCTAAATGAATCACAAAATCATATTTCTTAAAATTTAAGGATTTGCACAAATAGTAGGACGTAACACTCCCTCCTATTCCCGAAATTAGTACATCCAGATTTTTATCCTGATACTTAAAACGAGCATAGTTTTTCCCTAAATTTTCAACTAAAACCAGTTGACTAATAAAATTTTGCATGGCTGAAAATGCGCCGGCAATTATTAAAATATCCATTGATGCAAGAACTTAGCCTAAACAAAAGCTTCGAAAAGTTTGTTATATAGGTGAAATTTATACTTATTTTGCAAGTCAAAAATACGACTTAAATTAAAACACTAAATACAGATGGAATTTTCAACCAACGGAGACAATCATAAAGGTTTTGCAAAAATAGAAAAATACGATCAGGAAACTACAGAACAATTAATGTTTCATTATAAAAAGATACTTGAATTATTAGGCGAAGATGCCGAACGCGAAGGTCTTTTAAAAACCCCTTTACGAGTTGCTAAAGCAATGCAATTTCTAACTCAGGGATATAACGGAAATCCTGAGGAAATTCTAAAATCAGCTATGTTTCAAGAAAATTACCGTCAAATGGTAATCGTGAAAGATATCGAAGTTTATTCTATGTGCGAACATCACATGTTACCGTTTGTAGGTAGAGCACATGTTGCTTACATTCCTAACGGCACTATTACCGGCTTAAGCAAAATTGCCCGGGTTGTTGATGCTTTTGCCCGCCGTTTACAAGTTCAGGAACGTTTAACCACTCAAATTAAAGACTGCATTCAAAATACTCTAAATCCACTAGGTGTTGCTGTGGTTATTGAGGCTCAGCACTTGTGTATGTCTATGCGTGGAGTTCAAAAACAAAATGCAATTACAACTACTTCTGATTTTACCGGTGCTTTTGAAAAAGTAGCAACAAGAGAAGAATTTATTCGTTTGATTTCAACCAAATCGAATTATTAAAATACTGGAATTTTCCCGGTTGCAAACTATTGCCAATCTGCATTGTCCTTTTTAAAATTGCACATTGTAAATTGAATAGATATCTTTGTGCCCGGAATATTTTAAATCTTACCATGATAATCAATTCATTACTAAAAAAATTATTAATGAATTGAAAATTGTTAATTGAAGAAGAATATGAAAGCATATGTATTTCCAGGGCAAGGAGCCCAATTTGTTGGTATGGGTAAAGACCTATACGAAAATTCAGACCTTGCTAAAGAGCTTTTTGAAAAAGCCAACGACATTTTAGGTTTCAGAATTACTGACCTGATGTTTGAAGGAACTGATGAAGATTTACGTCAAACTAATGTTACTCAGCCAGCAATTTTCCTGCACTCTGTAATTTTAGCTAAAACTCTTGGCGATGATTTCAAACCAGAAATGGTAGCAGGTCACTCTTTAGGTGAGTTCTCTGCTTTGGTTGCCAACGGATCCTTATCTTTCGAAGATGGTCTTAAATTGGTTTCTAAGCGTGCTACAGCAATGCAAAAAGCGTGCAAAATTGAACCTTCAACAATGGCGGCTATTATTGGACTAGATGATGATACTGTTGTAAAAATATGTAAGGAAATTGAAGAAATTGTAGTTCCTGCTAATTTCAACTGCCCTGGACAATTAGTTATTTCGGGAAGTATGAAAGGTATTGAAATTGCCTGTGAGAAATTAAAAGAAGCTGGTGCTAAAAGAGCTTTGCCTTTAAAAGTTGGAGGAGCTTTCCACTCACCTTTAATGGAGCCTGCTCGTGTTGAGTTGGAAGAGGCAATTGAGAATACAACTTTCTCAATTCCAACCTGTCCTATATATCAGAATGTAAATGCAATGCCGGTTACCGATCCTTCTGAGATTAAGAAAAATTTGGTTTCTCAGTTAACTGCTCCGGTTCAATTTACACAAACCATGGTTAATATGATTGCTGATGGGGCCAGCATATTCACAGAAATAGGTCCTGGGAAAGTAATTCAAGGATTAGTGAAAAAAGTAGATCGCAAAATGGAAACTGCAGGTGTAGATTCATTTCAAGAATAAAAAATACAATTCATGAAAAAAGCCGTTTCAATACTTATTGAAACGGCTTTTTGCTATTTAAAGATTATTACACTTGTTTGTTTTTTACCATCCATTAATATTTCCAATGGTTCTTTAAACCGAACATGCTTAAAGTAATGAATTTGCTCTTCAAGCTTTTGTTTACCAAGAATATCCATATTCACAAAACTTTGTTCTGTATTACTTCTTACTGAGAAATATCCAACATTCATTGAAGTAACATTGTGAAAGAAATGAGATCCCAAAGAAGCGTCAAGTGGGAAATCATCCAATCCTTGTTCAACAATTATTTTTGCATTAGATATTTGAGACCATAGTACCGGTATCCCCGTAAACTTATCCTTTGTTCCCCATCGTCCAGGGCCAATCAATACATATTGACGATCCTGCTCTTTCATCTTCTGATTCAATTTTTCAATTTCAAGAGCCATCTCTTCAGTTTTGGTACGATCAAATTTGTCGATATCCATATAAACAATATCGCGAACATGATCCACTTTTCCATTACCCATACCTTTACTAGCTAACAGAACCAGCTTATCTTTATCCACCTTACTCATATCAATATCAACACTCATCTCTTGACGAATAAGAGGTTTTATCTGCAACAATTGAAAGGTTGGTAAATTATTTTTCCCTTTTGAAAGATCTACAGCAAACTCAATTTCGACAGGTGCACCCATCGCTTGCTTAAAAATATTTAGAAGTACACTTAGTGCATGAGCAACCGGAACTTGATTGTATTTTAGAATATTTGCAAAGTTGACAACTCTTGGTCCGCGCAAATTTAAATCCGGTTCCAATCTATCATTCTGATAATCGTAAACAGATGCACAATGCAAAAGATTTCCATCCTGCTCTGCATCCGAAAGTTCATATTTAACAGTAATGGCTTCTTCTCCATCCTTTACAAGATCAAAATCCTCTTTTTGCATATCGATTCCATAGAAATATTTCTGCGAATCTTTCATTTGATCTTCGATTGAAGCCAATTGTAATTTTGGATGCTGCGGGCAAAAACGATGCGTTTTTTCGCCACCAACTACATACTTTCCAAGACCAATAGCAATTACGGCAAAACCATCTTCCGGTTTCATATAAGAAAAAGGATAGTAATTGTATGATTGTGCTACCCCACTAATGTTAGGATAAAACCGCCCATTTGTCTCCTGCCCAACCACTTCCTGAATAATGACAGCCATTTTTTCTTCTTCTATTTTATAATCTACCGCGCTGAAGTATGATTGAGCCTCAGGCGTGAAAATGGAAGCGTATATTAGCTTAATTGCCGTTACCAGTTGACGAAATCTCTCCTCAATATCCGGATGATTATTTGGCAACAAATAAGTCGCGTAAACTCCAGCAAATGGCTGCGTCAATGAATCTTCGAACAATCCTGATGAACGAACAGCAATTGGACAAGTCATTTCCTCAAGATATTGTCGAAGCTTATTTCTCAAATTGTCTGATAATTCCCCTTTCGCAAATAAATCTCTAACCTTTTTGTAGTTTTTATCCAGATAAATTTTGTCGTGCAGGTTATTTTTCTCAATAAAATTATCATATTCATCAACACCAATAATTGCTGTTTTAGGAATAGATATATTAATATCCTTAATTAATTTTGTGAAGTAAATATTCTCTATAAAATTACTCAAGAAAGCTAAACCACGTCCTTTCCCTCCTAAAGATCCTCGTCCTAAACGAACAATATAGTGGTTCGAATTCACAATATTAGGTCTGAATTTTATAATCCTTCCTCTTAATTGTTTTATTCGTGAGGCTTCAAAAACATCCAAACAGAATTTACGCAGATCTTTTACTGATTTAAAATCCTCAATCTGATACCTTCTTAGTTTTTTAGCAATATTAATTTCTCCACGCGCCATTAACCATGTCGAAATTCCATTTCTTTTTGAATGAAAAAGAAGTGATTCATCCGGCACGTATTTTAGCTTTTCTTCAAATTCGTCCATGGACTTTGCTATAGCAACCTTAGTTCCACTTTGGTTTCTAAAAATGAAATCACCAAATCCTAGTTTTGTATAAATGAAATTGTAAATATCCAAAGCAAGAGTATCGCTGTTTTTGTTAATAAAATCAGCATCAACCTGCATTGCACGAATCGCATTATCTGTATCGTGTGATTGCATCAAACATGGAATTTTCATGTTTTTCTCCTGAACGTATTTTATTAAATCTACTCCGGAATCATCATCCAGCTTACCATTTCTTGCAAAACGAACATCTGAAATTACACAAAGTAAGTTTTCCAAATATTTATCAACGACCTCCACTGCATCTTCATAAGTGCTTACCAGAATCACTTTCGGTCTGGCCCGCATTTTTAAAATTTTATGCATTTCATCAATATCACCCTCATCCGAAATCACTTTTTGGGTTTGGGTCATTACTGATGTATACAATAACGGAAGATATCTGGAATAGTATTTTACAGAATCCTCTGCTAATAGAATAACCCGAACATCTCCACTTTTTGTATCGGGCTCCAAATTCAAATTATCCTCAACATATTTGGTCATGGCCATAAATATTTTGGTCGATCCATTCCAAACAAAAACCCGATCAATATTATTCTTTATTTTATCGGCAGCTCTGTCAAAATAAGCCAAGTCACTATTATTATTCACCAAAACCAATACCGGAATATCTGATTTTATTTTTTTAATTTCTTTACTTAGTTCAAGTGGCGATTCTTTATCCAATCCAGCCATTATGATCACAACATCGAAATTTCTCTTTTCTAAAGCATCTTTTGCTTCCTCGTTGGTAGCAACACTCGTAAAACGTGGTGCCGCATAAAGATTTAATTGCAAATACTCCCCTACAATTTTATCTGAAAATTGCCCTTCCCGAACAATTGTATAAGCATCATAATAGGTAGCGATCAAAAGAATTTCCTTCACTTTAAAAGGCATCAATTCCTGAAAAATATCCCTATCATTCTTTTTCCGTTTGTATATTTTGGAAATCGAAACTTCTTCCATGTCAATTGGTATTAATGTTTTTTGTTGTCTGTATTTAGAAATACAAAATAATATAATTTTTTGGTTTGATATCAATCCTGTTGCCAACAAGTATAGATTTCATTCAAAATCAAATAAGGAAAAGAAAAATCATTTTCCAGTATTTATCTTTCATTTTAAATGGTGTCGCAAATAATACAAAATACGAATAAAAAACAAAGAGGAAACTCATGGTTTCCTCTTTTTATGTAATGATAAATTAAAATTTACGTTAGGTTATTTAACTTCCCAGGTATCACCGCTGTTCAGCAAATCGTCCATGCACTTAATTGTTGCTGTTGCTTGAACATCTTTGATTTGCTGAACCATTTTCTCTTCATAAGAAAGTGCTGCAACATCTCTAATTACACCAAGGGCTACTGGATACTCAGGAGCTGACATATTAGATAACAGCCAAGCCATATGAGGATCTGGATTGTGTGCATCGTGAATCAGGATATCCTGCTCGGCAATTCCAAATTTACCAATTGTAACTACAATTAGCTTACCGTTACCACCCAATACTAAGCCTTTATTTTTCTCCTTTCCGAATATCATGCGCTCACCATGACGCAAAATCAACTGAAAATCATGTTTTGTTTCCTTATCAGTAATTAAAGTATGTGCTCCATCATTATAAATAACACAATTTTGAAGAATTTCAATTATGGATGTTCCTCTGTGTTTTGACCCACTCAATATTAATTCAGTAGTCAATTTAATGTTAGTATCAATCGATCTGGCATAGAACTTTGATTGAGCTCCCAAAGCTAATTCTGCTGGGTGAAATGGTTGTTCAATTGTTCCGAATGGAGACGTTTTAGTTACCATTCCTTGCTTCGAAGTTGGTGAATACTGACCTTTTGTCAGACCATAAATCTCATTATTAAAAAGAAGAATGGTCATATCAATATTACGACGAATAGCATGAATAAAATGGTTGCCTCCAATTGCCAGTGCATCGCCATCTCCTGAAACCTGCAATATTTCAAGATCAGGATTGGCTGATTTCACTCCTGAAGCAATTGCTGCAGCTCTACCATGAATTGTATGAAAACCGTACGTATCCATATAATATGGAAAACGAGATGAACATCCAATACCCGAAATTACTGCAAACATTTCCTTTGGAAGGTCCATAGCAGCCATTGCTTTTTGCACCGAAATTAATACTCCGTGGTCACCACATCCGGGACACCATTTTACTTCCTGATCACTTTTAAAATCTCTTGGAGTCAATTTTTCAGGACTAAGCGGTTTAAGAATTGTATCTATCATGACTATTTCTCCTCCAATAATTGGTTAAACCTCTCTTTTAATTCCATCACGGTAAAAGGTAATCCTTGTAATTTATTATACTGATTGAATTTGATATTCTGAAAGCTTGCTCTTAAATATTCAGCAAATTGTCCTTCATTCAATTCACAAATAATAACTTTTTTATATCGCTTTAAAACCTCTTCTGTATTCTTAGGCAGTGGGAAAATATAATGAAAATGTGCCAAAGCAATATCCTTTCCGTCTGCCTGTAATTCTCGAACTGCGGTTGTTAAATGTCCGTATGTTCCTCCCCATCCAACAACTAATACATCAGCTTCATCATTCCCTTTTACAGGTAGGTCAGGAATAAAATTTGCAACACGTCTTATTCTTTCTGATCGAATATCTGTCATCACCTGATGATTCTCCGGCACATATGAAACTGTTCCCGTAACATCCATCTTCTCTAAACCACCAATACGATGTTCTAAGCCCTTTGTACCCGGAACAGCCCATTTCCTGGTCAGTTTTTCCTTATCTCTTGCATATGGTTGATAATCGTCTCCCTCTTTGGCCAATGGCACATTAATAGTAGATAGATCAGACATTTTTGGTATTCTCCAAGGCTCCGCTCCATTGGCAATAAATCCGTCAGTTAATAAGATAACCGGAGTCATGTGCTCTAAAGCAATCTTACCTGCTCTAAAGGCATATTCAAAGCAATTTGAAGGTGTACTTGCTGCAATTACCGGCATTGGGCATTCACCACTACGACCATGAATTGCCTGCATTAAATCCGACTGCTCTGTTTTCGTTGGCAGACCCGTTGACGGACCTCCACGTTGAACATTCACAATTACTAATGGCAACTCGGTCATTACAGCTAATCCTGCGGCTTCAGTCTTAAGAGCCAATCCTGGTCCTGATGTCGTAGTTACCGCAAAGTTACCAGCAAAACTAGCACCAATTGATGTGCAGATTCCAGCAATCTCATCTTCAGCCTGAAATGTTTTCACACCAAGGTCTTTACGAGCGGCTAACTCCTGCAGAATTTCTGTTGCCGGCGTAATTGGATAAGATCCACAAAACAATTCTAAACCCGCTTTTTCAGCAGCGGCAATTAAACCCCAGGCTGTAGCTTTATTTCCTGTAATATTACGGTAAGTACCCTTTTTAATCTTAGCAGGTGCTACACTAAAGTTATAGGGTAAAGCTTCAATTGTTTTTGCAAAGTTAAAACCTGCTCGCAAAACCATCTTATTTCCTTCAACAACTAATGGGTATTTTTTAAATTTATTTGTTATAAACTCTTCTGTGTGCTCCAGTGGACGATCAAACATCCAATAAACCATCCCCAAAGTAAACATGTTCTTACTACGAAGAATACTCTTCTGATCCAATCCTGAGTCTTTTAAACACTCTTTAGTTAGTGAAGTTACCCGTGCTTTAATTAGGTTGTAATCAGCCAATTTTTCATCTTCTAACGGATTAGAATCATAACCTGCCTTTTCAAAGCCTCGTTCAGTAAAACTATCTTCATTTACAATGATAGTTCCACTAGGTTTCACCCATTTTAAATTTGCTTTTAATGCTGCTGGATTCATCGCCACCAACACATCGGCAAAATCACCAGGAGTATTCACCTCCATGTGTCCGAAATGCAATTGAAAACCTGATACCCCACCAACTGTTCCCTGAGGAGCTCTAATCTCTGCTGGATAATCAGGAAAAGTAGCAACATCATTCCCGAATAATGCGGACGTATCCGAAAATTGCGTTCCTGTTAGCTGCATTCCATCTCCCGAGTCTCCGGAAAATCGAATTACAACTTCATCCCTTTCAATGATTTTTATCTTTTGACTCATGATTGTTTTGAATTAAGCTTGATATTAATTCCTTTGTTTAGTTCGTTGATTTTTAATTTCTCTCATACAASATTGTGCTAAARTCRTGTTATATAGCATGGTAAAGGTAGCGTTTCCCAGTTTTTAGACAAGYAAAGWCWAMAAAAWTTACAGACTTTCTGCAAACGTTTGTGCCCTAAAAAGTTACARMTCWSTTACAGYCAAAAAYARTRTTGATTAAGAGTTGATTAAGTCTTAATAAAAGGAACGAAAGGACRCAAAATGGTAATTTTYRAAGAGAATTRTGGAGAGTTAATACTCTTTGTGAAAAAGACAAGACACATGGACTAAATTAAGATNAAAAAAAANGGTGTCTCAAATTAATGAGACACCTYTWTTTAATATTRYACYTAATNTTTNACATTCAGTTAATTTCTRGTRAATGTAAAGCTATTATCACCCCAAGAGGTATACTCTGTTCCTCCTTCAGGAAGATATTCCAATTTGAAAGCAATGTTRTAAGTTCCATCGCAAGAATTGAAAAAGCCAGAAGATACTGTATACGAATAATTAGTATAAGCTACATATTTAGCACCCCATCCTCCGCAATTAGCAGCAACGATAGTTCTTTCTGTATCACCGGTTAATTGGAATGACACCGGATCAATATGAACAGTAACAGTATTTCCATTACTTACACAAGCATCTGCCTCAGCCAATCCTGAAATGTACAATGTGTAAGGATCGTTTTCATCAACAAGGAACTTAACGTTTGAATCAACCCCCCAGTCAGTACTAACAGCAGCATAAGATCCAAATGTTACCTCTGGATCAAATTCACAAGCCATTTTAATTTCTACAGTAGCCTTAGAACGAGAAGTTAACCCATCTAATGTAGTCTTAACGTAAATCATAAATGAAGTACCAAGCTCTACATCAGCTTCCGTAATCTCCAAACTGCTTAGAATTTCCGGTGCAGTAATTTTAGTATCAATAGGAAACGACTCTATTACTTTCACCACTCCCACTTTTCCTTCATACACCACTTGAATTTCAGCTGCGTCAACAACATCACCTTCAGCTAAACTAGCGGTAAATGTAATAAAACTCTCTGCAGTAAGATCTGTAAAAAGAGGAGCCCCTGGTGTAAGACTAGTAATCGTTGGAATAACGGCTACCCCTCTTGATCCCACCAAATTCTCATTTGTATCTTCGCAAGCACTAAAGAACAAGCCCAGTGCCACGATTAGGCTTACTATTTTAAATATTTTCATTGTTTTCTTTTTTTAATATAAAAATCAAACTATCGTGAACCGCCAGCCCACCATACATTCTCGCTATATACATACGATCCGTCACCATAAGCTTCACGAACATTAACATTCGAAGTAACATCTTCTGCACCGTAAGTGTAACGCAATGGGAATTTAGAGCTATTCAATGGGTTATCTAATTGAATAAAATTATTTCCCATCGCTTTTAGTCTTCTAATATCATTGTAAGCTTCAAGAACCTCTTCTTCGAAGCATGCAATGTATTTTTGAACCATAATTTCCTTCAATGCTGAACTTTGATCAAGTAATACAGGTTCAACCTCGTCGGTATAATAAGTTTCTGCATCTGCAGCCGAAATAGCAACATTGCTTTTTCCACAAGCAGCAACAATTGCTTTTTTCAATGCAATCTTAGCATTTCCTAAATCATTGTTTCGGGCATAAGCCTCAGCTTTTAGAAATTCAATTTCGTGATAACTTAATAAATAAGTTGGAGCAGTTAAAGAACTAATTGCAGAGATTCCATATTTACCTTGCTCTTGTTCTGGTGTGCCATTTGGGGCAAAAACAAGTTCATCAGAAGTAGTCTTAAAGAATTTAGCATCACGTGGATCATTTCTGGCAACTAATTTATCATGAAAACTTGCACTAGCTCCGAAAGAATTACGATCTAAGAAGAACATTTCGAAAGGACTCTTAGATGTAGAACCATTGTAAACAAATTGACATTGTTCTGCAGAACTTGTAAAAGACTTGTCTGCAAACTCAATCACGTCAGTATAATTTGGAGATTTAAGAGATAAACGCATTGTATATCTGGCTTTTAAGCCATACGCAAACTTTTTCCAATTCTCAACACGCTCTACTACTGTCTCCTCTGTCTCTGTATCTTTGAGAGGATAAAGAAAATCCTGTTTACCTAGCGCTGGAAATAAAGTTTCCTTTGCTAAATTTTCAATAGCAGAATCAAGAAAAGAAAATATTTCAACATAAATCGATTCCTGACTATCCAAGTTTGGAGTAAAAATAACACCTGGTTGAAGAGCCTCTGTCCAGGGAACATCACCCATGACATCAGTTAAAATTGCTAAATTGTATGCTGACAAAATCTGAGCCATACCTAAGGTATGGAAATTACCTTCTTCAGATCCACCATCAGAACATTTCTTGATAATATCCTGAAGATTTAAAAGATTTCGGTAAACTGAATTCCAAGAATTATTATAGGTTGTACTACTTGTTGGTTCTCCAGATCTAATTTCAGCATTATACAACTGACCATGTATCCCTACATTATGCTCTACATAACATGAAGCGTAAAATGCAAAATCGGAACTTGTAACACTAAAAGCCGAACTTGTCATCACATCAGTGATAATCAGGCTTGAAGCCACATTTGATGGTTGATTAGGATTACTATTGATATCGTCCATCAAATCTTCTGAACAAGAACCTATTGCAATTGCAGAAACTGCAATTGCAATACTGTAAATATATTTTTTCATACTATTATTCATTTAGAATTTAACATCTATACTAAATCCATAGCTAGTTGTTTGAGGTAGTGAAAATCGCTCAAAACCTCCAGACATATTATTATTTCCTTGAGAAGATTCGGGATCGAAATTATCCAATTCTGTCCAAAGTAGAATATTACGAGCAAAAGTAGAAACCGCAACATCTACATTAGGAATCAAACCTTTAGGCAATCTATATTTAAATGATAATTCTCTAATTTTAACAAATGAGTTTCCGTGAATATTGTATTCATCAATATTTGCAAGCACATCTGAATAAAGTGTTTGATAGGCTTCTGAATCACTTGCTCCACCACGTGCTATATCATTTCGTGATCCATCTGCTTTATATCCATTGTAAACAAAAGTAGATTCCCGATCTTCTGTTCTTTTAGACATACCATACAAATCCAATAATCCGTTAGATCCTGAATACATCTGTCCCCCATTTTTCCATTCTAAAGTAGCCCCTAATGAGAAATTCTTGTAAGTGAAATTAGTAGAACCTCCGACGATAAAATCAGGAGAAATAGAACCAATTACTGTAGGCTCACCTGACATAGGCATACCATAAGAAGCTGAAGCAGGGTTTTCATCAACCAGTATTTGACCATTATCATTTCTCTTATACCCAGAACCGTAGATTACAGGGTAAGTACTACCAATACCTGCTCTCACTTGTGGAGTTACAAAACCTCCCAATTGAATACTCTCTACACCTGGAGCCAACTTATCCACAACATTTGTTATTTTCGAATAGTTCACATTAATATCCCATGTGAAATTATTTGTTGCAATAGGTGTCAAATAAAGCATTACTTCGTGTCCATCAGTATGAACTTCACCACCATTCATCATTACACTATTTGCTCCAGTAGAACCTGCCAACGGAACATAAAAAATCTGATCCTCAACATTTTGTCTTGAATAAGTATAATCAACACCAATTCTGTTGTTCGCAAATTTTAGGTTTATACCTAACTCATATGATTTAGTATTCTGTGGCTTTAAGTTTGGATCGTACAATACATTATAAGCAATAAACGAACTTACGCCTCCCATAGGATACCGAATAGGTTCTCCTGACCAAAAACCTCCACCATAACCAGGTTTTTCGTAATAATCCACTTTATACGTTCCGGCTTGTCCAACCTCTGCGTAAGATCCTCTGATCTTTGCAAATGTTAACCAATTGATATTTTTAACAACATCCAGTTCCGAAGCTACAAATCCTAAAGAAACAGAAGGATAGAAGAAAGAACGGTTATCTCTTGGCATAGATGAAGTAACATCATTACGACCTGTTACATTCAAAAACATCATATCTTTCCATGACAGAGATACACTTGAAAAAACACCAACAGTACGATTCTTATACTGTTTCTCATTTGCAGTAACAGTATTCGCATTTACAATATGGTTCCATCCTCCAAAGTTAAAGTCTTCACCATACTGATCGTATTGTTTAGTTCTTGTATGATTTAATTCGTTACCTACAATTACATTCAATCTAAAATCATCATTAATCGCCCAATTGAAATTAGCAGTTAATAATGAATTATAAGTCATGTCTGTAACACCATAATTATTAATATTACCCGATTTACCCTTACTACCAAATCCGAAAATATCTTGATAATGAGTAGTGTAAGTATCTATACCTAACTGATACTTAACAGTTAAATCCATTCCTTCTGACAGTGTTTTAGCATACTGAACAAAACCATTACCAAAAAAACGATTTGTTTCTTCGTTAAATGTATTGTTATTCTGAACCCAATAAGGATTATCAAAAGTTAATGAGCGATAATAAATTTGTGAATATGGATCTCCTGGAAGGTGATTTGGAATTCCCTTCAAATTATAACTTGCTGGTGCCGAAAGTGCACCTGCAATAGAAGCATCATTACCCGCTGATAATTTATCGACAGTTGTTTTAGCAAAATTAGTAGAAAAACCAACTGTGAAATTATCGTTAAGTTTACTCTCGGCAACTGCTTTAGCATTCCAACGCTCCATTCCAGTATTTAAAGCGATACCCTCTTGATCAGTATATCCAACACCAACAGAAAAATTACCTTTTTCAGTAGCCTTACTCACGTTAATACTAGTGGTAGAAGTTAAACCTGTTTCGAAATAATCGTTCCAGTTATCGTAAACCTGAGGTTTTACCCAAGGATCTAAACCGGCATCTTCAAGTTGCTTAACTTTATACATTCCTTCATGCCCATTTGCATTACCTCCATAGGTCGCATTATCAGGCAATCCCGAAATCTTCTCTCCCCAAGACATTGAAGATGTTGGATTATACTTACCACTACTACCTTGTGACCATGTAGTTTGATAGTCTGGAGTACGGGAAACAACATCAAAACTAGTAGTTTGATTGATAGAAACTACAGCTTTTCCTATAGGTCCACCTTTTCCGGATTTTGTAGTAATAATAACAACACCATTCGAAGCTCTAAGGCCATACAATGCCGCAGCAGCCTGTCCTTTCAACACGTTAATAGATTCAATATCGTTAGGATTAATATCCAATGCTCTATTAGAAATATCGGCACCAGAAGTACTATTACCAGTACTATAAGCTGCTGTACTAGCAATTGGCATACCATCAATCACATATAATGGAGTATTATCTCCTGTAAATGATCTTGAACCTCTAATCACAATTTGAGAAGAAGCACCCGGCATACCACTTGACATCTTAATGTCAACACCAGCGATTTTCCCTTGAAGAGCTTTAGCTAAATCAGGAGTTCCTGTTTTTTGAAGGTCTTCTGCCTTCACTTCTTGAACAGCATAACCAAGAGCTTTTTTAGATCTCTTAATACCTAATGCAGTTACAACAACCTCATCCATTCCAATAGACTCAGTTTCCATAACAACATTAATTGTAGTAGAAGTAATTTCACGCTCCTGCATAGTCATTCCAACAAAAGAAAAGACCAAAATCTTTCCGTCTTCGGGAACATTTAAGGAGTAATTACCATCAAAATCTGTAGTGGTACCGATGGTTGTACCTTTAACAATTACGGAAACTCCCGGGATAGACAGCCCA
>JAESUW010000072.1 GCA_016760525.1 Labilibaculum sp. | reverse complement strand
CAAGTACAATGTATTCTAACGATGAAGAAAAGTAGGCCGGTAGCCACTTAGGGGTATTGTTTCTCAGTATTTTGATTCATTTTCTTAGAAGTTTTATTTATTGGATATATATTAATATGAGTAAGTTTTTTAGAAAAATCAGATTTTATAGAAGTTGGCTTCTTGTTTGCTTACTGGAAATTATTCCATTTTCACCCACAGAGGCACAGCAAATAGGAGGATTATTATCTAATATTATTGTTGAGAAAACAGATAATGAAGCAGATTTTCCAGTCGTTAGTGCCAATCATACCAACGCATTGATTCGCTATGATATTGCTGATTTTAAAGGAGTAATCCGTGCTATCAACGATCTTCAAAACGATATTGATAGTGTTACTGGAGTTAGACCCACACTGGTTACAACAGGAGCATCAGTTGATTATGAAATTATTATTGGTACGCTTGGTAAAAGTAAAGTGATTGATCAATTGGTTTCATCTAAAAAACTTAATGTAAAAGACCTGAAGGGGAAGTGGGAGAGCTTTGTAATAACTACAATTCAAAGTCCGAAGAATGGTAACAAAGCTTGTTTGGTGATTGCAGGTAGCGATAAGCGAGGAACTATTTATGGTATTTATGAATTGTCTCAACAATTAGGTGTTTCACCTTGGTATTGGTGGGCCGATGTTCCAGTGAAAAAACGTTCTTCTGCTTATGTGTTGGGAGGTCGTTATGCTTCAGGAGAACCCAAAGTTCGTTATCGAGGAATCTTCATTAATGACGAAAACCCTTGTATGCAAACTTGGGCTAGGGAAAAATTTGGAGGCATGAACAGCAAAATGTACGCGCACATGTTTGAGCTTATTTTAAGGTTAAGGGGCAATTGCCTTTGGCCGGGAATGTGGGGTTCTTTTAAAGAATATAATCCAAGTGTTCCAATTCTTAAAAATGAAAATGGTGATTATGAGGGAAACTCTTTTAATGAGGATGATATTGAGAATCCACGACTAGCCGATGAATATGGTATTGTAATGGGAACTTCTCACCATGAACCTATGCAACGGTCTCAGCAGGAATGGATTCGAAATAAAGCAAAATATGGCAATGGCGAGTGGAACTATATGACAAATAAGGAGGGTATCCGGAAGTTTTTCAGAGAGGGGATTGAACATGCGAAAAACTACGAAAGCCTTATTACTATGGGAATGCGTGGCGATGAAGATGAACCTATGGTAGATGCCGGTAGTGTTGAAGCTAATTTCAGGATTCTTGAGGGAATTATGACAGATCAACGCCAGATTATTAAAGAAGTAACAGGTAGGCCAGCATCTGAAACCCCACAGGTTTGGACACTTTATAGTGAAGTGCTTGAGTATTTTGATCAGGGTCTGAAAGTTCCCGACGATATGATAATTCTTTTGTGCGACGATAACTGGGGCGATGTTCGTCGTTTACCAGAGTTAAATGGGAAAAAACACCCTGGAGGCTATGGAATGTATTATCATGTAGGTTACTATGGTGCACCTCGTGCTTGTAAGTGGCTAAATACAAGTAATATTCAGCACATGTGGGAACAGCTTCAACTTACTTATGATTACGGGGTAGATAAATTGTGGATTCTGAATGTAGGCGACTTGAAACCAGTTGAATATCCTATGGATTTCTTCATGAATATGGCTTGGAATCCAAAAGCCTTCAACGAAAAGAATCTTGAGGAATACTCGCGTAAATTTTGTGCACAGCAATTTGGAGAGTCTCAGGCTAATGAAGCGTCACGCATCCTTAATACCTATTGCAAATATGGTAGTCGTGTTACTGCCGAAATGATGGATGAAAGAACTTATAATCTTAAAAGTGGCGAGTTTAAAATGGTTAAAGATGAATTTTTAGCTCTTGAAGCACGTGCGCTCAGACAATTCATAAGCTTACCCAATATTTACAAAGATGTTTACAAAGAATTGGTTCTTTTTCCTGTTCAGGCAATGGCTAACCTTTATGATATGTATTACGCAGTTGCCTTAAATCATAAACTGGCAGCAGAAAAAGATTTATATGCTAACTTTTGGGCCGATCATGTAGAATATTGCTTTAAGCGCGATGCCGAACTATGTGCCGATTACAATCTGAATATTGCCAATGGCAAATGGAATCACATGATGGATCAACCTCATATAGGTTATAAAACATGGCATGGTCCTGAGAAAAATATAATGCCCAAGGTAATCCGGCTTACGCAAGAAGAAGGGAAACAAGGTGGCTATATTTTCGATGAGGAATATGGTGTAGTAGTGATGGAGGGAGAGCATTATTACGAAACAAAATCAACCGATAAAACAAGGTGGACAGTAATTCCGGACCTTGGAAGAACACTTTCCGGAATTGCAGTAATGCCTTATACTGAAAAAACAAATGGGACTTTCATCAGTTACAAAATGAACCTTACTACTAAATTGGACAGTATTAAAGTGTGGATATTTTTCGATAGCACAATGCCATTTATAAAAGGTGGGCACTGTGTAGCGGCATCATTCAATGGAGGAACTGAAAAAACATGGAACATCAATGCTGATTTAAACTGGAAAAACTGCTATAGTAAAATGTATCCTACAGGAGCTGCCGGAATAATTGAAAGCTCAATCTTACTTACTTTACCTGCAACTGAAGATGGTTATCAGAAACTGACCATTCGCCCTTTAGATCCGGGTATTGTAATTTATAAAGTAGTTGTTGATAATGGTGGTTATAAACCAAGTTTTTTAAAAATGCAGGAAAGTCCTTACAAAAGACAATAAGAATGAAAATCCTAAATGGATTACGAGGCAAGCCTCGGGGAATTACCCCCTAAAAAGATTAAAAATAGCTTATGGGAATTATAGAAGACTATCTAAAAAGTAGGATGAATAATTGCTTAGGTTTCTTAAAAATATGGATTGATCTAGATCTCAAATATCTAATTAAAAAATGATTATGAAAAAAATTATAAAGCATTGGTTGTGTGAAAAAAGCACCATTATTAAAGCAATATTGTTCCTCTTTATTGTCGTTTCTCAACTTAATGTTGAAGCTCAGTCAAGTGCCTCTATGCGACGTCCTATTTCACCAGAACAACCTATGTGGCTGATTCATATTGATACGTGGAATTATGCTGATCCGCAGAAAATTATCGACTTGATTCCTGAAGACATTAGACCCTATGTGGTAATGAATATTGCTTTGTCAATCAGTAATGATGAGACTACAAGCCGCTTTAAAGTTGCTGAATACGGTTATGAGATAGCGAAGTCGTGGGTAAGAACTTGCGCTGCAAACCAAATGTGGGCAATCGTTCAACTCTCCAGCGGTGGTTATGCTCAATTCTCCGATTTCGATCTTTCTGTGTATGAGGAGTTTTACCGGGATTATCCCAATCTTATTGGCTTTAATTATTCCGAGCAATTTTGGGGTTTTGGCGATTCGAATCCGCTTTCGCCGGACTGGACGGATCGAATGTCCCATTTCGCTAATTTATTGAAACTTAGCAATAAATACGGAGGTTATCTTGTGGTTAGTTGGTGCGGAAATGAGTGGAGTCCCAATATCAACCCGATTGCCATGATGAAACGTAATCCTGATTTTGCAGAGGCCTGCCAAAAGTATACAGAAAACTACATTTTGTGTGAGAAATATACGCAGCGGTCGTACCAATCAGATATGGAAAGTATCTGCCTGGGAGCCTACCTTTCGGGCTATAGCGGGAACTATGGAATCCGTTACGATTATACCGGTTGGACAGATGCTAATGGAGAAAATGAAAATTTCACCATGGCCACAGCAGGAGCTGTACATTTGGAACATGTAATGCTATCTGGCGAAACCGTAATCGATGGTCCTGAGTTGATTTGGACAGAATGTTTCCATGAAACATCCAGAGTATCGACTACCGATGGCTATACAAAAAGAAACTGGGAAACCTTCTCTCAGTTCGACAACGTTAGCGTGGATATTTTCCGTAAAATAGTGGATGGAACAGTTCGAATTCCCAGCCGTCAGGAGGTGATTGACCGCACAAAATTAGTTATTATTAATGATGTAAACTCAGGTAATAGTAACGATATTTATAGTTCTCCTGAGACAATGTTCGAAGGACTGTATCGTATGGATGGAGATGGTAATTATGCAGACAATAAGACTTTTTTTAAAAAGACAGGACGCTATCCAACAGTTCCTACCGTATATCAACTGGATGATGCCATTGCTAATTCATTTCAGTATAAAGTTAACAGTTCAGACTATTCGGATCGTTGGCCAAGTGTTTCCGACAAAGTGAACGAGTTTAACAACTTATTTCCTGAAGAATATACAGGCGATCTTTATGCAGGACGTCATGAGAACGGATGGGTTGTTTACAATCCTTATAAAACAGGTGAAATTGCCAGTGCCAGCATTCCTTTCAAATACAATACCTGCGATAGTATGGCTCTGAGCTTTTCTCAATATACAGCAGGAGTTGTTAAAGAATATGCCAATAAACTAACCTTCTACCTTAATAACTATGATAATAAGATTGACACTGGACTGAAGACAGATACAATCAAAATTTACGGAAGTTCCTCCGAGCCCGATTATTCTTATGAAGACAGAGCCAGTCATACAAGCAGTAGTGTTACAAAAAAATGGTTAAATGGAGTTTTTACTTTAATTGTTAAGCATAATGGGGCGCTTGATATTACGGTAAATTGTTCTGGATCAGCAAGCAATCGTCTAACATCGTACGCAACAGTGGCTCTTGTTGCTCCAGATAAACCTACAGTCTACACTGGGCCTCGCCAGTATGAAGCCGAGTGCTTCGATTATAAAAATATTTCCAGCATTACGACTGGTGGATACAATGGGTATATTCGCAATTATTCAGGTCAGGGGTACCTGAGTTTTGGAACCAGTTCTTCAGCTAGTATTAGAGATACCGTTTATGTGCTAAGGTCTGGTAATTACCAGTTAAATACAAAATATACGGTTACCGGAGGAACTGTTACTTCAATTGATTTATACGTTAACAATACCAAAGTTGCAACTCCTGATTTTTTGAAAACAGAATCTACCAGTTCCTGGGCTGTTAATACGCAAAACGTAGAACTGAATGCCGGTGAAAATATTATAATTTTTAAAGCGAACAGAACTAGTTCTTATTCCATTTATTTCGATAATATTATTGTAACACAGGGCGCAGCTAATGATGTTTATAATTTCAGTAGTGATAAGGCCAAGACCGAAGCTAGTACTCCTGTTGCTGAATTAATTACGGTAGAAAGTGGCACGGCAGGAGTAGTCTCCTTTACTGATGTTAATGATAAAACCAGCAATAGTATAAAAGCTTATTCTATTGGTGCCACTAACGGAACAGGTGTAGCCGATTTGGATATGTTCCCGTCTTTAGCAGCAAACTATTCCGTTGTTTGGCAAGAAAATTACGGAACTACCGGCGGAAAGAAAGGTATATTGCTGAGAGGTTCTGGTGAAAATGGCTCATGTTCTTATGCCGAAGGTATGAAGCAAGGATATTTGTTCATTGCATTGAATAATAATGACAATACGATTACGCTTAAACCATATCTTGCAGAAGAAAACGGGCTTACAGGTAAAACTACGTATACTACCAGTTTTACTGTTCAGCCTGGTGAACCATGTTGGTTCCGTGCAACGGCTTATGACGATCAGTTGAAGTTTGAATGCTCCAGCGATAGTGTGAACTGGGAGGGTGGTTCTACCACATTATATACCGATACTACTTATTCATCTGGATCTACTGAGCTTGTTTGGGGACTAAATTCTAATAATTTTAGTTGGGTAATGGACAATATTACCTTTTTGTCTGGAAACATATCTGTTTCCCGTTTAGCCCTGAATAATTTTGATTATACTCAAAATGGACCATCCTCCAGCCAATCATTTATCGTTTCGGGCAGTTCTCTCACCAGCAGTATTTTGATTCAGGCTCCAGCTGATTTTGAAATTTCGTTTGATTCAACATCTGATTATACTTCAGCTCTGATACTTTCTCCAATAAATGGAAATGTTGCTTTAACTACGGTATATGTGCGGTTAAAATCAGGCTTAGGAATTAACATTTATAGTGGCGAAATAACAATAAATTCTGATTGTGTTTCAGGTTCCAGTATCAGTATAAGTGGAAAGGTTGATCCCTTGTCTGTCGTTAGAGTTTATGAGTTTTCAATAGATGAAGCGACTACAAGTGCGCAAACACCTCCTGCTTTGAATACAACTATAGGTGAGAATAATAGTGCAACAGCCGGAGTTGTTTCCTATACCGATGCCACCGGGATAACGAGCAATGTATTAACACCATATACTTGCGGACAGAGAAATTCTACAGGAGTAATTGATTTAGATTTGTTCTCTAAAAAGAGTACTGATTATTCAGTTACATGGAAACAAACTGTAGGATCCGACAGCAACTACAAGGTAGGTGTCTTGTTAAGAGGTGATACTAGCGATATTGGTGATTCGTCTACCGGATATGTTCAGGGAATCATGCCGGGGTATCTTTTCTTAGTTTATAGTGTTGGTCCCGAAGATCGTTCAGAATTTAGGATCTATAACTCAACCTCTAGCTCTGGTCTTAATCTGATGACAAATGGCTCCGTTTCGTTGAAGCCGACAGTTGACCAGCCAATTTGGTACAGAGCAACGATTTCAGGAAGTTCAATTGTATCGTTAACCTTTGAATACTCAACAGATAACATCAACTGGAAAATCGGTTCTTCTACGTCTGATGCTTCCTCTTCTGCATTCACATCGGGAGCCACCCAGATTGTATGGGGACTTGGTGAGACTAATGTTGATTTTTATATGGATAATATCACGTTTAGTGGACTTGAGACAGAAACAGGAACACCAGTTATTTATGTCTCGGAATCATCATTGAATGGATTTAGTTACATAAAGAATTCAGGTCCGTCATACAGTCAGTCATTTACTGTTTCGGGAAGTGCGTTGACTGATAATATCGTGATAAAAGCACCGTCTGATTATGAAGTGTCTTTAAATTCTACTGAAGAATTTACATCAACTGTCACTCTCACACAAAACAATAGCATTATTGAAGAAACGATTATTTATGTAAGAATGAGGTCGGATTTACCTGGTGGTACCTATGATGGAGGTATTTCTTTAAGTTCTGTAGGTGCTATGAGCAAAACTGTATTGTTATCAGGAACGGTTCTATTGGATACTCAGGTAGGAGTTTTACCTAGATCTTCGGCAACAGTCATATCAACAGAGTACTATACCTTAATGGGACGAAGAGTGTCTTATTTAAATAATCGACACGGTATATTCATTGTGAAAGAACTACTGTCTGACGGGACGGTATCAACTTATAAAATATGGAAAAAGCGAGACTAGTTTTACACAAAAAAATAAAAAAAACAGGAGCATATGAATCGATTTATCTTGTTGAAAATAATTAGTTTGATATTCGCAACAAATGTTTCAGCTCAGAATAATTCTTTGTTGAAGTTATGGTATAATGAACCAGCCAAAGAATGGGTTGAAGCACTGCCTGTTGGAAACGGGCGTTTGGGTGCTATGGTTTTTGGAACACCTCAAAGTGAAAAAATACAATTGAACGAAGAAACAATTTGGGGAGGTGGCCCATACCGAAATGATAATCCGAAATCATTGGAAGCCTTACCGAAGGCTAGGGAACTGATATTTGAAGGGAAAACCAGCGAAGCAGATCTATTGATTAATGAGACTTTCTTTACCAGCACAAATGGAATGCCTTACCAATCAGCAGGAAGTGTTATTCTTAATTTCCCAGGACATGAGAAGTATCAGAATTATTACCGCGAGCTTGATCTCAATCGGGCAGTAGTCAAAATTCGATATACTGTAAATGACGTAAATTACACTCGTGAAGTATTCTCCTCGTTTGACGATGATGTGATTATTATGCAGATTACAGCAAGTAAGAAAGGTTCCCTTAATTTTGAAATTGAGTATGCGAATCAGTCAGAACATACTATATTCAAAAAAGGCAATGTGTTGGCTCTTGAAGGAAAAGGTTCTGATCATGAAGGCATTTCAGGCGAAATTCGCTACCAAACACATACGATGGTAAAGAACAAAGGCGGAAATGTAGAAATTACCGACGATAAAATATTTGTTAGCAATGCGACGATAGCAACCATCTATATTTCCATAGGTACTAATTTTATCAATTATAAAAATGTTGGAGATAATCAGGCAGAAAAAGCGGCAAACTTTCTTGTTGCAGCTGAAAAGAAAAAATATAAATCTGCCATCATAGAACATACAAAAATTTACAGGAAACAATTTAATCGTTTCAAACTTGATTTGGGGAGTGTTCCGGAAGCATCTCAATTAACAATTCCACAACGGATTTCAAGTTTTCAAAGCAATCAGGATCCTGCATTGGTTACACTGTTATTTCAATTTGGTCGTTATCTTTTAATTTCTTCTTCGCAACCAGGAGGACAGCCTGCCAACTTACAAGGAATATGGTGTAATAGTATATCACCTTCTTGGGACAGCAAATACACAATAAATATCAATACCGAAATGAATTACTGGCCTGCAGAAGTAACCAATCTGTCGGAAAATCATGAGCCACTTTTTCAAATGTTGAAAGAATTGAGTGAAAGCGGACAAAAAACGGCGAAAAATATGTATGGTGCGGAGGGTTGGGTTGCACATCACAATACTGATCTTTGGCGAGTTACCAGCCCAATTGATTATGCCGCAGCAGGAATGTGGCCCAGTGGGGGCACATGGTTAAGCCAACATCTCTGGGAGCACTTCCTTTTTACAGGCGATAAAAAATTTCTTGCTGAAATATATCCTATAATGAAAGGAGCTGCAGATTTTTCTCTTACTTCATTGGTAGAACATCCGGATTATGGTTGGATGGTAGTATCGCCATCGGTGTCACCAGAACATGGACCTATGTCTGCAGGTTGCACTATGGATAATCAACTTGTTTTTGATATACTAACGAAAACTGCTCAAGCGAACAAAATTCTTGGTAAAGATGAAACATATCGGGCTCGTTTAATGGTCATGGCTGGCAAGTTGCCACCGATGCAGATTGGTAAATACTCCCAATTGCAGGAATGGAGTGAAGATCAGGATGATCCGAGAGATACACATCGACATGTATCTCATCTATACGGATTGTATCCAGGAAATCAGATTTCTCCACATACATGTCCGGAACTTTTCGAGGCCGCTCGAAATTCGTTAAATTACAGAGGTGATCTTGCAACTGGATGGTCTATTGGTTGGAAAATAAATCTTTGGGCACGCCTGTTGGATGGTAATCATGCCTATAAAATTATTAATAATATGCTCTCTTTAGCAGAAAAGAATAATCCTGAAGGAAGAACGTATCCAAATATGTTTACCGCTCACCCTCCTTTCCAGATAGATGGAAATTTTGGATTAACGGCTGGAGTGGCTGAAATGCTAGTTCAAAGTCACGATGGAGCTGTTCATTTACTTCCTGCACTCCCAGATAACTGGAAAAATGGTTCTGTTTCGGGAATTATGGCACGTGGTGCTTTCGAAATTTCTATGAAATGGAAAAATGGAGAAGTCTCAGAAGCATCGGTATTGTCAAAAATAGGTGGGAATTTACGCCTTCGTTCTTATGTCCCGTTAAAAGGGAAAGGTTTGAACGAAGCAAAAGCAACGAATCCAAATATTTTTTACACCATCCCACAAATAAAAGATCCGCTTAAGCATAATAAAAAGCAGATGCCTCTGTTGGGTTTAAGGAAAGTTTATGAATACGATATATCAACACAAAAGGGAGATATTATAGAGATCAGAAAACAATAAGACCAATACTGTTGGTAAGTAGAGCTATAATAAGGTTGAATTATTTTAGGCTTGTTTTAAGATAAATAAGATGTAGCATAGCATTTGTTGCGTTGCATCTTTTTTCAATGATGAAGAAGATCTAAATTCTTGATTAAGACAAAATAATAATAACTACGTGCAAAGTGGAGGGAGTGATAAATACGATATAAGTAATTATTTTAAGGATTTTATCAATATATTTCAACCTTCAATTCGCTAAAGTGAATAATTTACTTTTGAAAAAAGTACAATACTCATAGTTCATGTTCCATGATAATTGTGGAGTAGTCTAAAAATATTTTTCAGTATTATAGTATGATAAAAAGAAAAGTAATAATAAAATTTGCATTTATTGTTTTACTGTTAACTATTTATGTTGTAACATTATCGGCATCTAATGTCCCGTTTTATAACATTAACAGCATGTACGGTATCTCCATGCGCGAAGCCAATTCAGTTTGTAAAGACCATAATGGATTTATATGGGTTTCATCAAAAACCGGAATTTTACGACTTACTGATGATGACTATCGTATTTACGAGATTCCTTACGAAACAGCAAATGTAATTACAGTAAAACTGGCTTATCAGGATTCAAAATTGCTGGCTTACACCAATAATGGGCAACTATTTTCATACAATAAGATTTCAGATCGTTTTGAACTCAAAATAAATATCAGAAAGGCACTGAATATTAATTACCTGAGTGTGAATTCTGTTCTTTTAGGAAAAAATAATAGTATTTGGATAGCTGCATCAAATGGACTATATAGATACCATAACGGACAATTAACCTTTATAGGAGAAAATAGATCATATACTCGACAGTTGTTATGGTATAACGATCATCAATTTTTTTTAGCAAGAGGTGGGGAGTTCTTATTGTTCAATACTCAGACAAGCCGGTTTACCTCGCTTTATAATTATACCAAAAACTCTGCTTTTGAGGTTACAAAGCTCTTTTTCGATCGACCGAAAAAGAAACTTTGGATAGGTACTATCTCTGACGGATTGTTTTCATATGATATGAAAAGTAAAGTTTTCTCTAATATAAAACTAAAATCATTCCCGAAACAACCTATTCTGGCCATCGATTCAAACAATGATTCAACTTTGCTTATAGGTATTGACGGGCAGGGCATTTGGGAATTGGATAAGAACCGGGAAAAAGTTCTGAATGTTTTTAAAGAAAACGTGAACAATCCTTCTTCATTACAAGGAAACGGAGTTTACGATATATTTTGTGATAATAGCAACAGTGTGTGGGTTTGCACCTATAGTGGCGGAGTTTCATATTTTGAGCAGGATTCTCCTTTTATTGAACAAATAACCCATCAAGCCAATAATGCGAATTCGTTGGTTAATAATGATGTAAATTGTATTATTGAAGATAGGAAAGGAAAAATTTGGTTTGCTACCAATAATGGTGTTAGTTGCTGGGATAGGGCAAACAATAAATGGAGGAATTTTTACGCGAACAAACAGGAACAGGCTCAGGTTTTTCTGACTTTGTGTGAAGATGATCAGGGGAGAATATGGGCAGGAACTTATTCTTCAGGTGTTTATGTGATTGATAGGAACACCGGTCAGGAACTGGCTCATTATTCGGCTAAAGATGAAAATTCCCCGTTTCAAAACGATTTTGTATTTGATATTTATAAAGATTGCCAGGGAGATATTTGGATTGGAGGGATTAACTGCGACGTTGTTTGTTACAAAACACAAACAAATGAGTTTAAAAAATATACAAATCATGCCTTATTTACTTTTGCCGAATTATCTCAGGGACAAATATTATTTGGTTGCACTAATGGATTGTATTTATCGAATAAACAGACAGGTGATATAAAAAATTTAATTGACAGATACCTGATTCTCGATCTTCTGGTTATGGATAATGTAGTCTGGGTTTGCACCAGCGGAGATGGATTAATTAGGTATAACTTGAAAACAAAGTTGATCGAAAAATATACTGTAGAGTCGGGCTTGCCATCTAATTTTGTAAATAGTATTACTTATTCAAATGGTTATTTATGGCTGGGAACAGAAAGAGGCTTATGTCGCTTAAATCTTAAAGATGAAAGCATACTTACATTTAGTTCCCTGATGACATTGTCAAACGTTTCGTTCAATCAAAATTCACATTATAATTTAAAGGATGGAAACTTAATTTTTGGGACTAATAAAGGAGCCCTAATTTTTGATCCATCATTGATGCCCATTCTACAGGCAGATGGAAGAATTTATTATCAGGATTTAAAAATATCAGGGCGATCGATCCGTGATTCTTCTATATTTAAACTTAAATGTCCGGTGGATAGTTTAAATGAATTATTCTTAAATTATTTCCAAAACACCATTACATTAGAATTGCTGCCACTTGGTGTTTCGGCCTCAGGATCGGAATATAAATTTTCCTGGAAGCTAGAGGGATTAGATGATAAATGGGGACCACCTACCAATAACCGTATACTTACATATACTAATATTCCCCCTGGCGATTTCGTCTTAAAAATTAGAATGTATGATAGTTCACTTTCAAAAGTAATAGATGAAAAAGAAATGACACTGCATATGATTCCTCCATTTTGGAAGACGTGGTGGTTTAAGGTACTCGTTCTGATTTTTATAATTGGCACTATAATTATTCTTTTTGCTTTTTACATCGACCGTCTTAAAAAACAACATTTTGAGGAAAAAAATCGATTTTTTACCAATACAGCCCACGATATACGAACTTCTCTTACCCTTATAAGTGGACCGATTGAAGAACTTAATAAAGAATCCGATTTATCTGATTTAGGTCTTTACTATCTGAATTTGGCCACAGAACAGGTTCATCGGCTTTTTTCAGTTGTTACTCAATTAATGGATTTTCAGAAGCTTGATATCGGAAAAGAGAGGTTGACTCTGACAATGATTGATATTGTAAAGATTATCAATAATCGGATTATAATGTTTGAGTCTTATGCAAAAAGCAGAGACATTAAATTAATATTCAGCACCAATCAATCGATCTATATAACAGCATCAGACGAGACAATGATCGAAAAGGTTGTTGATAATCTGCTCTCAAATGCGATTAAATATTCTTTCCCTAATAGTAAGATAGAAATTGAATTGATGTGTAATCAAAAAAAATGGATATTGGAGATCATAGATTCTGGAATTGGCATTAGCAAAAAAGTACAACATCAGCTTTTTAAAGAATTTTATCGTGGAGAAAATGCAGTAAACTCAAAAATTGTAGGTTCAGGCTTAGGACTTCTATTAGTTAAAAACTATGTTGCTTTGTATGGAGGGACTATTAGTTGTTTTAGTCAGGAGAATGTTGGATCAACTTTTCAGGTAGTTATTCCTTATCGAGAGATTTCCGGAGATATTCAAACAGTCAAGTCGGAAGATAAGCCTGTGTTCACTCCATATTTTCCTCAGGATATTATTTTATGTTCTGAAAAACAAGAGGAAAGAACTTCAGTAACAAAAATGCGGATTTTAGTAGTTGAAGACCACGACGATTTAAGGAATTTTTTAAAATCGGTTCTTGGAGATCAATTTAATGTTTCTCTTGCAGAGGATGGAATGCGTGCTTGGGAAATTATTCAAAAACAAGCACCCGATTTGGTTGTGTCGGATATCATGATGCCTAACATGGATGGTTTCAGCTTATGCAAAAAAATGAAATCGACATATGAGACTTCACATGTACCAATTATACTGTTGACTGCTCTTTCAGAAAAAACACAAAAATTGCAAGGTCTGGGATTCGGTGCCGATGATTATTTAACGAAACCATTCGATGTACCCCTTCTTCGGCAACGGATAAAATCGATTGTAATAAATCGGGAAGCTGTTCGGGAAAAAGCATTGAAGTTGATTAATGTGAAAAATGATGAACCCATTTTGGAAAACGAACTTAACGATAAATTTGTTAAAAAAATGGTTAAAGTGGTGCGTGCCAATATTTCAAACTCAGAATTCAATAAGGATGAATTTGCTTCAGCAATGAATGTTAGCCCCTCACTATTATATAAAAAAATAAAGGCACTTACAGATCAATCACCAACCGATTTTATTAAAACCATTCGTTTGAATCATGCTTTGGAATTATTGAAAACACATAAGCATACTATTACCGAAGTAAGTGAGTTGTGTGGATTTTCAAGTGTTGGTTATTTTAGTACTGTATTTCGAAAACACTTCGGTAAATCGCCGAGTCAGGCACTATTTTCCCAGCCAGACTTATGATGGTCTTTTAGATTCTTTGTTTAGGTTCATGAGATTTTAATTTTGGATTCAAAATTAGTATGCAGAACTGGTCCCGAGCAATCTAAAGGGGCTTCGTTCCAGGATATTAGTGTGTATTAAAGGTTATCCCATCCAGATATCAAATTCACATGTAATCTATCTTAATGTCTTGTAATTAAAGGCTTGTAGTTACTTCGGATCATTAATATCTAAAATTAAAAGTTAAATATCTAAAATTGAAAATCTAAAAGAGTGCCCTAGTCTATTTTTGGATCATGCAAACGATGGAAGTGTGAGTGTTTGAATTATTGAACTATTCTCATGATTGTATTTTTCTCCACTTCGGTTGGACAATTCAATTTTAAATGTTAACCTAAATTTTATTTGAAATGAAGAAGATATTCCCCAATTGTATTTTCTATGGACTTAGTCTACTGGCTATTTTTTCGTTAAGTTTTAACTCTTGCGATACCTCCTCGCAAAAAAAAACAAATCAGTTAAATATAGAAAATCATGTAGCCCATTTTGATTACTTTACTTATAAAGGGAATGATGATTTTTTTAATAATAACAAATTGCCCGGCGACGATTATTTCTATAACCCTATTTTACCTGGTTGGAATTCCGACCCAAGTGTTTGTACCAATGGGAAGGATTTTTTCATGGTTACTTCTACATTTTCTTATTTTCCCGGCGTACCATTATTTCACAGTACCGATTTGATGAATTGGACGCAAGTAGGTCACGTTTTGGATAGACAGGAACAATTACCGCTTCAGGGACAAAAGGTGAGCGAAGGGATTTTTGCTCCAGCAATAAGTTACAATGCTCATAACCAAACTTGGTATATGATTACAACTAATATCCGGCGTGGTAACTTTTTTGTAAAAACAAAAGATCCTTTTGGATCATGGTCTGATCCTATCTGGTTGCCAAATGTCCATGGAATTGATCCTTCTTTCTTTTTTGATGAGGATGGTAAAGCATATATAGTAAACAACGACGAACCAGTTGGAGAAGCCTTATATAAAGGACATCGAACAATTAGAATTCATCAGTTTAATATTGAGACTGAAAAAACTTTTGGATCGCATAAAATGTTGATCAATGGTGGCGTTAATTTAAATGAAAAACCCATTTGGATTGAAGGTCCGCATTTGTACAAAATCAAAGGGAAATACTTTTTGATGTGTGCCGAAGGTGGTACGGGAACGAATCATCGCGAAGTGATTTTTAAAGGTGGTTCACCGATGGGCAAATTTAAACCTTGGGATAAAAATCCAATACTAACCCAGAAGCATCTTGATTCTGACCGTCCGCTTCCAGTTACATGTGTTGGTCATGCAGATCTTATCCAGAAAGAAAATGGTGAATGGTGGTCCATGTTCCTGGCATGTCGTCCGATTGATAATGAATTTGAAAATCTTGGAAGAGAAACGTTTTTGATGCCTGTTAAATGGAGTGAAGATGGTTTCCCCTATATGACCCTTGGAGAAGAATTAATTCCGAGGATAATAAAAATGGAAGGACTAAAAAGAGATTCTACTGTAACATTTGGCAATTTTGAAAAGAATGACTACTTCGACTCTACAAAACTCGGAAACGAATGGATGACATTGAGAGGACCTGCATGTGACCTTTATTCTTTGACTGATAATCCCGGTTTTCTATCATTAAAATGTGCCAAAGTATCTTCTGCAGAATTGAAAACTCCTGCCTTTATATGTCGTCGTATGCAGCACCACAAGTTTGAATGTACAACTAGTTTATATTTTGAGCCTGCTACAGAAAAAGAAGCTGCCGGACTTTTACTATTCAAGGATGAAACACATCAGTATTTCATGGCTGTCAGTAAATCCGGTAATCAAAAAGAGATAAGTCTGAATAAGATATCTGTTGAAGGTAGCGAAAAACTAGCACAACAGGTTGTAGACGCGAAGAGTAAACCAATAAAACTGAAAGTTGTTTCGAAAGGAACGTATTATGACTTTTATTATGCAGTGGGTACTGACAAATGGAAAGTTTTATGCAAGAATATTAGTGCTCGCTATTTATCTACAGCAGAGTCCTATGGCTTCACAGGAACAAACATTGGGATGTATGCTCTGTGAAAATTTTCAATAAAAAATTATCTGTGAAAAACTAATTATTAACCATCTAAAATTTAGCTTATGATTAAAATTAATTTGGGAAAAGAATGGCATTATTATGCTTTTCAATTCAAATATCCGGAGAAACTTATGAGTAATAATTTTTTACTAAAACTTAGTCAGGAATATTATTATTTGATCACAAGAGTTCGAATGACTTACACCAATTTAATTTGAGAATATAATGGAAAGAAGAATCAATTTATTATCTCAAAAAAATTCCTTATTAAATCAAATAAGGAATAACTTACTAAAGAGCTTTTTGCTCATACTAGTGGTTTTTATCAATTTACAAGTATTTGCGCAAGACACAAAGTTAATTACTGGCTTAGTTGTTGATGAGCAAATGAATTCAATTGTTGGAGCAACAGTAATTATAAAAGATAATTATTTGATTGGGACTGTTGCAGATGTAAATGGTAAATTTTCTTTGAGAATCCCAACAGGTAAACAAATAATTGTTGTCTCTTTTATTGGAATGCAAACACAAGAAATTGATGTTTCCGGTAAGGACAATATCACCGTAACACTCAAAAATCAGAATGTTCAGTTGAGTGAAACTATTGTTATTGGTTATGGACAACAAAAAAAGGAAAGTGTAGTAGGAGCCATCACCCAAACAACAGGTAAGGTTCTTGCACGTTCCGGAGGAGTTACTAATATTGGGTCTGCTCTAACAGGAAAATTACCTGGTGTTATTACTTATACTTCTTCAGGACAGCCAGGATCTGAAGACCCGAAAATTATTATTCGGACACAAACATCATGGAACAACAGTAGTCCGCTAATCCTTGTCGATGGAATTGAACGTTCGATGAACGATGTTGATATATCATCGGTAGCAAATATTTCTGTACTTAAAGATGCATCTGCAACTGCAGTATATGGTGTGCGTGGTGCAAACGGTGTTATACTTATTACTACTAAGCGAGGTAAGGAAGGTAAGGCTAGTATTCAGGTACGCGCTAATGCTACAATGAAGATACCTTCAAAACTTCCTGGAAAGTATGATTCGTATGGTGCATTATTGTTGCGTAATCAGGCTATCGAAAGAGAACTGGCTATTTCAGGAGATAGTTGGGATGATTATACTCCCTTAGAAATAATCAACAAATATCGCTATCCATCAAGCGTTGAAGAATCGGAAAGGTATCCAAATGTTGACTGGGAAGATGTTTTGTTTAAAGACTTTGCTATGTCATATAACACAAGTGTAAATGTTTCTGGTGGAACAAAATTTGTTAAATATTTTGCTGCCGTTGATTTCCTAAATGAAGGCGACTTGTTTAAGACCGTAGATAATAGTGAGGGCTATGATCCCGGTTTTAGCTATAATCGTATTAATGTTCGTAGTAATCTCGATTTTCAACTAACAAAGACTACCAGCTTTAGTTCTAACTTGTTTGGGTCTAATRGTGTTCAAAAAACACCTTGGRATTTTTCWGGTTCCGGRCCATGGACAGCAGCATATACTACTGCGCCTGATGCTATGCTTCCGGTTTATTCTAATGGYGTATGGGGATTTTATTCTCCACACRATGCAGCACAAACAAACTCWGTGTATSAACTGGCAAATAACGGAATTGAAGAGCAAACGACAACGAAAATTGCTACYGACTTTAGTTTAAAACAGGATTTAGATTTTATTACAGACGGTTTAAAACTTGAAGYKACATACTCCAACGATAATACATTCAAAGAGGTTGATAGAGGTATCAATAATGAGAATAATGGCGATCAGCGTATGTGGGTAGATCCTAATACAGGTGAAATAGTATATAATTCACCGATAGATGCAAATACCCAATTTGATTTTGTAAATCAGATACAATGGAAAACTGAAGCCGGTACAGTCAGTACTAATTCTACATTCAGAAGGCAATATTACTCAATGCGATTAAACTATGCCCGTGATTTTGGGATGCATAATGTTACAGGTCTTGCTCTGTTCAGTCGTGAAAAAAGTGCAGCCGGTAGTAATTTTTCTAAATTCAGAGAAGACTGGGTATTTCGTGCTACATACAACTATAATGGGAAATATTTCTTCGAGCTTAATGGAGCATACAATGGTTCAGAGAAGTTCGGACCTCAATATCGTTTTGAGTTCTTCCCATCAATTTCTGGAGGATGGATGTTATCCGAAGAAAATTTTATGCAATCGGTGGAATTTCTGGATATGTTTAAAATTCGTGGATCGTGGGGTGTAATTGGTGATGATTCTGCCGGTGATCGTTGGTTATATGCTGATCAGTGGGCATATGGTGGTTCAGGTGGTTCAGATGGAAATTCATTATTGGGTTCTACAATGAAAAATGACTCGCCATATACGTATTATAGACAAACACAGACCGGTAACCCTGATATTTCATGGGAGACTGTGGAAAAAAGAAATATTGGTTTTGATTATTCATTCTTAGATGGTTTAGTTGCTGGTTCGTTTGATTACTTTAATGACCACAGAACTGATATTCTTATTGATGAGAATTCTCGTGCTGTAGCTTCATTTTTAGGTGGTTCAGTGCCTACGGCAAACCTTGGAGAGGTTAAAAGTTCAGGCTACGAGTTAGAGATAAGACTAAGCAAAAGTATAAAACAAGACCTTAGGCTTTGGGCCAATATAAATATGACGCATGCTACCAATAAGGTCATATTTGCTGACGATCC
>JAESUW010000071.1 GCA_016760525.1 Labilibaculum sp. | reverse complement strand
ACTTACAMMAACNNARCGMACTNNAYTKYKYATNKGWCTKMCYTNMMRATNYRRKYKAYTYYGTWANNWYWMAARSWKASKKRMYKSWYTGNATRTNMGGCANNCAAAANAACTGCCTTCCGAAACGAAAGGCAGTTGTNATATTGTTTTTTCAWTACTTATTGAACGATAGATTCTCTAAGCTTAGCAACGCTAGCAGTAATTTCCTTTAGTTGTTCTTCATTCATACTACCATCAACAATCTTATCGTAGCTCASTTTAAGACCATTCAATTCCGCAATTAAAGAATCGATATTAGGATCTTTAGCTTCCGGKGCTAAAACGGACAATAATTTCTCCAGAGATACTTTTTGATCAAAAATTATTTTTACAATTTCCGGATTAGAATATGTATTCTCAGAAATATGAGTTGCAATATACAATCCCTCTATAAAACTACCGCTAACTACCATTAACGAAACATTTCCTTTGGCATTCTTATTCAAAAACTCATAAGTATCATAAAATGAATTTGTAATCACTTTCACTAACTGATCTTTATCATCCAAATTCTTCTCAACCTCTTCTACTAAGGTTTCATTGTAAGCACTTGTAATTTCAAGCTTATCAATTAAAGCTTTTGATGCTTTCAAAAACAACATTGTTTCTTGCTTGCGCTGATATGTACTTGCATAACTTAARTCAGCACTATAAACACCAAGATTCAAAGCTCTTGCTTTTTCCGTAAAATATTTATCTGCATTCTCTGATGAATTAGATAGCCCCAATATATAATCAGCACCAATACGATTCAACATTGAAGTTAACTCAAAAGTAGTTGGAAGAGGATAGACTACATCTTTCACCTCTTTCTCAATTGCTTTTTTTAGTAATGGCTTAACAGTCTGYCCTTCATTATTCTTTTTACTTACTGGCTTACAGCCAACAAAATTAAAAGCAAAGRCAATCACTACAAGAAAAACGATATAACGGCAATTAGTCAGTTTTTTCATGGATTTTCAATTTTTATAGATCTAAGATTCAACTTTTTCAGGCTTAAATTTAACAAAAACAGAGCGAAATACAAGCATGACATCCTCAATATATTTACACTTCTTTCTTGATTTACTCTATCCTCTATACATAGTTGATATTATGCGTTTAAAGACATCTCTCCTTCAAGAATAATTCCATCTTCATTTCTACTGCGAATCAAACAGATATAAGTGYATTTAAATACATAAYATATAAAAAACCCAACGAAAATAAATCCATCGGGTCTTTTGAAAAACAAAACTTGATTACAATACTATGCAGGATGTATTCTTTGAAAGAAACTCTGTTTRTAGTTATTTCCTATRGGAATAGTGCCTTTTTCCATGTGTACCATATTCCCTTCTATCGATTTAATCTTCGACAAAGAAACAATGTAAGATTTATGAATCCGGTAAAATTTCTGAGAAGGCAATAATCGCTCAATCCCTTTTAATGATTGATAGGTAACAATATGTCCTTCGTGTGTAAAAATCTTAACGTAATCACCCAAAGCTTCAACATATAAAATTGAATCGAGATTAATATTTATTGTTTTCTTATTTGCCTTAACAAAAATATATTCCCTTTCGTCCTTTTCTGATTCCTGWGACTCAACACCACCTTTCATTTTCGCCTCGGCCTTTTGCACWGCCTGTAAAAARCGTTCGAACGAAAACGGCTTTTTCAGATAATCCAGAACACTCAGCTCATAGCTTTCCAAAGCATATTCAGTGTAAGCCGTGGTAATCACAACCATAGGAGGGTTCTTATAGGTTTTCAAAAAATTRATTCCGCTTAARCGAGGCATGTTAATATCCAGAAAAATAAGATCAATTTCTTGGTCTTGCAATACTTCCATTGCCTCTATTGCATCACTACATTTCCCCTTAAGTTCGAGTCCWGGCAATTCCGAAACGTATTTCTCTAAAACACGCTGTGCCAATGGTTCATCATCAATAATTAAACATTTTAATTTCATATGATTATAATTTGTTTTTGATTTGCCATATAGCCTGTCCCGAACTTGTTTCGGGAGAACTTACCAAGTTGAGATAATCANTYTCCCTGTGTGTCAAAATCGCTTTGGCATGGACGTTTCATATAATCTTATCTTAACCTATTAGGATAAATCAATTTKCAAGGTAACTTTATAAAGATTGTTTTCATCCTCAATTTTYAACTGATGTTTATCAGGATACAACAACTCCAAACGACGRATTACATTCTTTATTCCAATACCGCTATTCTTCTCATTTTCTTTATTCCACCCCTGTACCGACCGGTTCTCAATTGACAATTCTATTTGGTTCTTATCTTCAAAATTAAAGAGAATATTCACAAAMCCATCATTATTTCTACCATATGCACCATGCTTAAATGCATTTTCKATTAAAGGTTCGAACAGTAATGGAGCTATCATACTCCTATCAGCACTCCCTTTCACTTCCATTTTTACCGGAACACTATCATCCAATCTAATTTTCTGCAACTCMAGATAATTCTTTATAAACTCCAACTCTTTATCCAACAAAACATAGCGATCRTTACATTCGTATAAAATATATCTCATTAAATCGGATAATTTCAACACTAAATTTGGTGCTTTATCTGATTTATCAAGAGTAAGAGAGTATATATTATTTAAAGTATTAAACARRAARTGAGGATTTATCTGAGCCTTTAAAGCCTTTAACTCRGCTTCTAATTTTTCCCTTTCAATATCYTGTAACTGAAACGATATTTTTTGCAAAACAAACCACTCTCTCATTAGAGATAAAAAACTAGTTACTCCAACATAAATAAAGGTGAAGAATGCRAAATTAAACCARACAACAAAAGTCAACTTCCCAAAATACTGATCTCCCTGAACGAATTGTCCCAAAGGATAAACCAGTAAAAAATCAATAAGAAAAGCCGACAAAGAGATACAAATAAAAAGAGATACTGTGTATAAGAAAAATTTTTGTTTCTTAAATAATGCAGGAATTAAAACCAATAAATTAAAATAAACAGCTGCAGCAAAACAAAGATTGAACACAATCGTCATTAAAACAGGCTCTAATTTTAGTATGTTTTTAAAATTACTTGCCACAAACATGGTAAAAAGCCAAAATGTAAAGGCAAGCACCCAAAACAACATATGATAAGCAATCCTACTACGGAATGTTCTTTTTATGTTAGTCATAAATCTTGTTAACTGTGAATTACAAAAGTAAATTAGAAAAGATATAATCAGGAGTGAAAATTATTCGTTGTCACATGCATTTCTCCTGTTAAAAGGCAATAATTTTCCGATATATAAAATCAAAGAAATCTGGATTCAGTTTTGATATCTTTTTATACTGTTGTAACATTGTAGTAAATACAAATCTAAATAAGAAATTAGCTATGTTCGCAAAAGATATTTTATTTTGGAATGTTGACACTCAAATTGATTTCATGAGCGCCTCAGGAAAACTATACGTTGCTGATGCTGAGCAAATTCAGCCCATACTAAAACAGATTACTTCTTTTGCAAAAGGCAATAACATTCAAGTAGTTAATACTGCTGATTTCCATTACAACAACTCAAAAGAATTATCTCTCACCCCAGACTTTATTACTACATTTCCCCCGCATTGTATGGCCAACACGCCTGGTGCCGAATATGTAAATGAAACAATTCCTGAGGCTCCTTTCTCTGATGTATTATGGGACACGAATTATCCCGAAAAGGAAATTCGAAATTTTGTTACCAGACGTAATGTAATAATTCGCAAAGATGCTTTTGATGTATTCGAGGGAAATCCTAACACAGATGAAATACTTAAACAAATTGCACCCAAAAAGGTTTTTGTATATGGAGTTACAACCAATGTTTGTGTAGATTGTGCCGTTATTGGCTTAGTAAAACGAAATATTAAGGTTTACGTTATTGAAGATGCAATTAAAGAATTACCAAACATCGCTCTTCCCTTTTCAAATTGGGATCAATTAAATATTAAAAGAATCTCATACTCTGAAATTGAAAAATACCTAAACTAAAGAGTAACTAGTTCTTTCACCTTCTGAATCTTCTCTTCCAATGGCATAAATCCATCCAACCAATGGATATTTGATCCGCTACGTTCCATTTTTCGAAACCAAGTCATTTGGCGCTTGGCAAATTGATGAATCGCCACTTCAAGCCCCTTGAACATTTCATCGTAAGCTAAATCACCCACAACATACTGTGTTAGAAATTTATATTCCAAGCCATAGTATATCAAATCTTCAGCAGAAACTCCTGATTTAATAAGGGCTTCAACTTCTTCTACCATTCCTGATTTCAAACGTTCCTTTAAACGCTGAGTAATTCTCGCGCGTCTAATTTCACGATCGAATTTAATTCCAATCAGTAAAGGGTTCAATTCCGGATAACTCATCTCTATTTCAGGATAAGATGCACAATATCGTTCTATTTCGATAGCACGAATTGCCCGCTTCTGAGTTTCCAAATCGGAATTATTGTGAACCTCTTTGTAAGAGCGAAGAATAACACCCAATTCATCGAGTGATTTATCAAGTAGCTCATCACGAAAAGCCTGATCTTTTGGAACTGCAATCAACTTATAACCTTTCAATGCGGCCTCCAAATACATTCCTGTTCCTCCACAAACAACAGGCATCTTACTCTTTGCGGTAATTTGCTCAAAAGCTTTTACAAAATCTTGCTGAAACTCATATACATTGTATTTGTAACCTGCATCAGCAATATCAATTAAATGATATGGAATTGGAGTTCCTTCCAAAACGTACTCATCCAAATCTTTACCTGTCCCCAAATCCATTCCACGATAAATCTGACGAGAATCGGCACTAATAATTTCGCCATTAAATTCTTTCGCCAAATGTACTGCCAGACTCGTTTTTCCTGTAGCGGTTGCTCCGAGTACAACTAATAAGTTATTCTGCATTTTAATTATTTTTCCCGAACTAGAAAACCATTCAATTTTTGTTTATCCGGATATTGTTTATCTTACAATAAGACAAGACTACGTGTGAACTACGCAGTAAAATTACTTTAAGTTTTTTGAATTCACCAACAACTACATTCAATATGACAATTACAAACGTATATAAACACTCTCTGCTCCTTTTCATTCAACCCGAACAAGCCTGGAAATCAATCGCAACTCATAACATTAGTCCCAAACAGTTATTCTTTAAACTTATACTACCGTTACTTGCATTAATGGCAATTTGTAATTTTTCGGGCTATCAATTATTCGATCAAGAACCTATGCAACACGTTAACATGCACATATTTTCAGCAAGTGCCACGTTTCTGTTTTCCGTTCTGTCAATTTATATTTCTACACTTCTTGTTAGTAAATTTGCTCAATTCGAAAATAAAACCGAAAGATTCAACAAAGCCTTCACTCTGGTTAGCTACTTCTTTGTTCCTGGTATTTTATTCAACTCTTTGGCCTTTTTAATTCCTACAATAAATTACCTAACCATCTTAAGTCTTTTCAGTTTTTACATTCTTTACAAAGGGATATCCCCAATGCTTTCCATTAAGAATGATAAAAAATCAGGTTATTTTACATTTATATTGATTGGATTGCTTTCAATATATGCTGTTTTAGGAGCATTTTTTATCGGTACAGCAAGCCTTCTGGGATTTTAATCAAAGTAATAACAATAAAGTGCACAATTTTGAGAGAAAGTATTTTAAATTGAAAAAGCTTGCTTAATTTTGGTGACATTCAAAATTAAGAAACAAAAGCAATGAATTTTCGCACAAAAAACACAATGTATTCATTCACCAGATGGTTCAATCTATTGATTGAGCCAAAAAAAGAATGGGAAATAATTGCACAAGAAACGAGCACGGTAAAATCCATTTTCATCCGTTTTGCCTTTCCCGTCATCACATTCTGTTCTCTTCTATCTTTTGCTGGTGTTTTTATACATACCGGCAATATTAATACTGCAATCTCTCAGCTTGCAGTTTCCTTCATCTCTTTGAATCTGGGATTCTATATTGCTGGAAAAATGATCATGCTGCTTGCACCAAATTTTCAATTAAAAATAAAATACGAGACCATTTACCAGCTAATAATTTATGGAGGATCAATTTTCTGCCTTTTTCATTGCATGGCAAAACTTTTTTCCACCCACTCATTTCTCAATCAAATCTGCTTAGTCTTCGAATTGTATTTTATTCGTGTTTTATGGCTGGGGATATCATCTTTGCTTTCTATATCAGAAAATAAAAGACCAGGCTTTACAATTATGGCAAGCCTGCTCATTTTAGTTCTTCCAATAATCTTTGAAAGAATGTTTTCCATCATCTTCAAGCTTCCGGTTACAATTTAAATTGTAAATTTGTCGAGCAATTAAGAATTTACAATGCAGAAAATTAATATCAGAAATAAAAAAGCCAGTTTTGAATTTGAGTTCATCGAAACCTTTGTGGCAGGAATTCAACTGTTTGGAACAGAAATAAAATCCATTCGTGCAGGAAAAGCAAATATAGGAGACTCATTTTGCTACTTTAGCGCAAATGAACTTTACGTGAAAGAAATGCATATTTCCGAATATAAATTTGGCTCCTACTATAATCACGAAGAAAAAAGAGAACGAAAACTCCTTCTGAACCGAAAGGAATTAGACAAACTGGATCGAAAAACAAAAGAAAGCGGTTTAACCATTGTTCCTCTAAGAATTTTTTTGAACGAAAAAGGTTTTGCAAAAATGGAAATTGCCCTTTGCCGAGGTAAAAAACATTACGACAAAAGAGAAAGTTTAAAACAAAAAGACCACAAAAGAGAGATAGATCGTATGATGAAGAGATAGTTAGCTCTGAACAGTAATTTTCCTTTAAAAAAACCAAATAATTCCTTTCAAAACTCCTTCTTTTTAACCTATATTTGCAGCCCGGTTCTGAAAAAGCCAGACAATTCACAATTTGCATTTTTAAACAGAATACTAACAGGTTATCAACAATGTTGATGAATTGTTAATAACTTTCGCGTACCCCTACTTTAGCCAGTTGTAATTGTTAACAACTAAAAATCCCTATTTAAATTATTAAGGATATTAACAACTTAAACAAGGATGAATATAAACAAGCAATAAGTTATTAACAACTTAATAATCAAAAGTACTTCCACCTAAAAACTCTCTCATTAATGATGTTGGAGGAATCTCATCAGCACAAATTGGCAGAAAGTAGCTAAAAAACTTCAACAATCGATTTGCTTCAGAATACTCAGCTTGATTTGGCTGAATCTCTTTTAGTATTGGTTCCGCATATCTCTTTAAAACTCCCAATTCATATGGAAGTGCAGAATTAAACATTGCATCTGCCTCTTCCTGATATGGGAATATATTTTTCTCTTCTCCAAGACGCACACTCGGCCAACGGCTGATAGTGTCGAAAGCACTGTAATTACGATACTTATGGTCGCGAACAATTCTTCTTATCAAACGATTATCAGTTGATGGAATTCGATTGTGTCCATCAATAGAAATTGAGGTAAGTGCAGATATATATATTCTAAATTTTGATTCATCCGCAATAAGTGGAGTCAATTTTGGATTTAGGGCATGAATTCCTTCAACCACTAAAATCTGCTTCCCATTTATTTTTAATTTTTCTCCATCGAAATAACGAGAACCTGTTTCAAATGAAAACTTTGGCAATTCAACCTCTTTTCCATTTAGCAGATCAACCAAATTTTCATTAAATAAACGAACATCCAAAGCTTCCAATGCCTCAAAATCATACTCTCCATTATCATCCAAAGGTGTTTTTTCCCGGTCGACAAAGTAATTATCTAAAGATAGATTTACTGGGTGCAAACCAGCTACTTTTAGCTGAATAGCCAATCTTTTCCCAAAAGTTGTCTTTCCGGATGACGATGGGCCTGAAATCAATATCAGTTTAATCCGCTTTCTTTTTTTTCTAATTTTATCGGCTATTTGAGAAATTTTCTTCTCGTGCAGGGCTTCCGATATTTTTATAAGCTCTGAGATATTATCACTTTCAACATAGCTGTTCAAATCACCAACATTGGAAATATTTAAAACCTTTCCCCAGCGTTTGTATTCGCTAAATACCTTTAACATTTTCTCCTGTGGAACAAAAGTCTCAGTCACCGAAGTATCTCTTCGGCCAGGTGTCATAAGTAACATACCCTGGGCAAATGGCAACAAATCAAATACCTTTAACATACTGGTAGATGGGACTAAGAATCCGTTAAAATAATCAACACTATCCCCTAAATGATAAACAGATGTATATAAATTTCCGCGGGTACGAAACAGACTGGTTTTTTCTTTCAAACCCTGAGATTCAAATAATTCAATCGCCTTCTTTGTTTCCATTTCTTCCCGAACAAAAGAAAGATCAGCCTCAACAATCTCAAGCATTCTTTTCTTGATATCTTTAACTAAATCAGGCGTAAGCATTATATTCCGATCGGTAATGCGACAATACAAACCATTGGAAATTGAATGTTCAACTCGAAAATTTGCTCCAGGATATATATCGTGAACTGCCTTGTAAAGCAAAAAACACAAAGAACGAACATACATTCTTCTTCCATCAGAATGTATTCCATCCACAAAAGTCACATTTTTAGGCTTGTAAATTTCGTAGGTTAACTCCTTCAATTTATTATTAACCATTGCTCCAAGAGCCTCTCCACTGAGCTGTGGTTTAACATCTTCCAATATCGTTTGAAGATCTGTACCAATCGGATAAGATCTCTTTTCTTTTATGTCATCGAAATAAATATCAATCAATTTTCCCATAGAATTCTATATTTACAAGCTGTCCGGTTATGATCAGACTGCTTTTAAAGATATAATAAGCAAAGCATATTTAAAATGCTAACGAGTTAATTTTTGTTAAGCTCGATGCAAGTATTCAAATTTAAGTCAATTTATATTTTCATAGATTTAATTCAAACAAAAAAATCCTCAATTCAATTGAGGATCTTTTTATTTAAATTCTTTCGGTAACATTATTTCATTTCGTCTTTCAAAAACTGAGCAGTAAATGATTTCTTACATTTCACTAGGTCTTCCGGTGTCCCTTCAAACAATATTTCACCACCATTTCGCCCGCCTTCAATTCCAATATCAATTATATGATCGGCAACTTTAATTACATCCATATTGTGCTCTATTACAATAACCGTATTTCCTTTGTTCACCAATCGGTTTAACACCTCAAGCAAAACTCTCACATCTTCAAAATGCAATCCGGTTGTTGGCTCATCTAAAATATACATAGTTTGCCCGGTATCTCTTTTTGCCAGTTCTGTTGCCAATTTTACTCGTTGCGACTCGCCACCCGAAAGAGTTGTAGACGGTTGCCCAAGAGTTATATAACCAAGTCCAACATCCTGAAGAACTTTTAATTTCATCAGGATAGCAGGAATGTGTTCGAAAAATTCTACCGATTGATTGATGGTCATACCTAAAACATCACCAATGGATTTTCCTTTGTAACGAACCTCAAGAGTTTCCCGGTTGTATCGCTTTCCATTGCATTCATCACAGTGCACGTAAACATCAGGAAGAAAATTCATCTCAATGGACCGAACGCCGGCTCCCTGACAAGTTTCACATCTACCCCCTTTTACATTAAATGAGAATCGACCTGCTTTGTATCCTCTAATTTGCGACTCTGGCAATTTCTCGTACAATTTCCTTATATCACCAAATAAATTAGTGTAGGTAGCAGGATTAGATCTTGGAGTACGACCAAGTGGAGATTGACTTACCTCTACTACTTTGTCGATATTCTTAATTCCATTTATTTTTTCGTAAGGCAATGGATCCGCAACCGATCGATAAAAGTACTGAGATAAAATTGGCTGCAATGTTCCATTAATCAAGCTTGACTTACCACTACCTGAAACACCGGTAACACAAATAAATTTACCCAAAGGCAAAGTAATATTTACATTTTTCAGATTATTACCCGTACACCCTTTTAGGCTTATTTTCTTCCCATTTCCTTCTCTTCTACTTTCAGGAATCTCAATTTTCTTCTCGCCATTTAAATAATTAGCAGTTAAGCTATCACTTTTCAGTATATCAGCAGGTGTACCTGCGGCAACAACCTCGCCTCCATGTTTTCCTGCAAATGGTCCCATATCAACCACATAATCGGCTGACATAATCATTTCTTTATCGTGCTCGACAACTATTACAGAATTACCTGAATCGCGCAATTGCTGTAAAGAATGTATCAATTTCTGATTGTCTCTTTGATGCAGACCTATGCTCGGCTCATCGAGAATATACAATACATTAACCAATTGAGAGCCAATTTGAGTAGCCAGACGAATACGCTGTGACTCTCCACCAGAAAGGGTTACAGAACTTCTATTTAGAGATAAATAATCTAACCCAACATCAATTAGAAAGCCCAAGCGAGATCTAATCTCTTTTAAGATCTCCTTTGCTATTTTTTGTTGTTTCTCGTTTAAATGTTGTTCCAAGTCTTGAAACCATTCACTTAACAAGCCTAAATCCATCATTGCTACATCCGAAATGTTTTTATCGTGGATCTTAAAATGAAGAGATTCTCTTTTTAAACGATCGCCATTACAAGTTCCACAAACTTTTGTGATGATAAATTGCTCTGCCCATTTTTTAGCCTTCTTCGAAGTCACATTACTTTCCTGATTGGAAATGTATTTAAGAACCCCATCGAAACTAAGGAAGTAATTGGAAGATGCTCCCAATGGCGTATTTTCTAACTTGAATGTTTCACTGGATCCGTCCAGAATTATACTTATTGCCTCATCAGGAATTTCTTTTATAGGCGTCTCCATAACGAAACTGTACTTTCGCCCAATGGCTTCCAATTGCCAAAATATTAAGGAGTTTTTATATTTTCCTAATGGCACAATTCCACCTTCCCGAATACTCAAATTCGCATCAGGAATAATCTTCTCCATATCAATTGCATTCACCCGACCCAAACCTTTACATTTTGGGCAAGCTCCGTGCGGAGAATTGAAAGAAAAACTATGCGGAGCAGGCGTGTCATATGAAATACCTGTAGTTGGACACATCAATAAGCGACTATAAAATCTCACCTCATCGGTATCCTTATCCATAATCATGGTAATTCCTTTTCCATGTTTCATGGCTGTTTGCACTGATTCTTTTAATCGCTTATCACCAACATCTTCAACCACTAATTTATCAATCAGAACTTCAATATTGTGATTTTTGTAACGATCCACTTTATAACCGTGATACAGCTCAACAATTTCACCATCAACACGTGCATACAAAAAGCCTTTACTCCTGATTTGCTCAAACAATTCTTTGTAATGTCCCTTACGACCTTTTACAATTGGAGCCAAAATAAAGATTCTCTTATCGCTGAATTTTTCGTGAATTAAATCGATAATTTGCTCATCGGTATATTTCACCATTTTCTCGCCTGTCTCGTAAGAATAGGCAATGCCTGCTCTTGCATACAGAAGTCGAAGAAAATCGTATAATTCGGTAATTGTTCCAACTGTGGAACGAGGATTTTTATTGGTGGTTTTTTGCTCAATGGAAATCACCGGACTCAATCCAGTAATTTTATCGACATCCGGGCGCTCCATTCCTCCCAAAAACTGTCTGGCATATGCCGAAAAAGTTTCGATATATCTCCTTTGACCTTCAGCATAAATCGTATCGAAAGCCAAAGAGGATTTTCCACTTCCGCTTAGACCAGTAATTACCGAGAGTTGATTTCTGGGTATAGTTACGTCTATGTTTTTAAGGTTATGAACACGAGCACCAAAAACTTCAACATTTTCAGTTTCCAACTGCCCTTCGCCATTTCTGTTTTTACTATTTTTAATACTCAATTTACAATCTCCTTTTACACCCTTGCTATGTTACTTTACTGCAACAGAATCTAATGGGTTTTTATATTCAGAAAATGCAAAATTAATATATCCTTTGGCAGGAAGAGTAATTTCGTAGTCTTTTTTATATTTATTTGTTAGATAAGCTTTTCGCAACCATGGATTAAAGTGTTTCAGAAGCTTATAATTCACCCCATTTTCCTTAGCAAAGACAGCAAAATCTTTAATATTAGCAGAGATATTTACTTTACGGGTCGGAATATTTGGATACAGATCTGATTTCCTAAACCGAAACCCAAAATCATCCGCATTTTCCATTATCCTCTTAATTGCTAAAATTCGAAATACATATCTGCCTGTTTCCTCTCCTAAAAGTAAGTCGAAATAACTTCCTGCATCCTGCTTTTTTAATTGCTCACTTATAAATCTTCTTCCTGCATTATAAGATGCGGCCACTAAAGTCCAGCGCCCATATTTTTCATATGATTGCTTCAGATACTTACAAGCTGCAATTGTCGATTTTTCAATATTATATCTCTCATCAACCTCAGTTCCTACTTCCAAACCATAATCCTTAGCAGTTCCTTTCATAAATTGCCAAATTCCAACAGCACCTGCCGATGATCTTACCGTAGGGACCAATCCACTTTCTATCAATGCCAAATATTTAAAATCATCAGGTATTCCTTGTGCTTTCAAAATAGGTTCGATAATAGGGAAATAACGATTGGCTCGCTTAATAAACAACAGTGTTTGTGATTGCCAATATGTATTCACGAGCAATTCTCTATCAAAAGATTCTTTCACATCCCACCTTGTCAATGGCACTACTTCACCAGCAAACTTTATATTTTCAGGAGTTTTCAAAGCATAAACATTATATTTACTCATATATTCACTCCCAATATGCTCCGTTGTTGGATCATCAACTTTTGAATAATTAAACAATTGAGCAAGCAGATAAAATCCCCCTAGAATAACCAGAAGAATAGGACCATTTTTTAGTGAAGTATATATGTTCATGCTTGATTTTTTTAATTGGTTACCAAAAGTAAAATATTTTACTCTATTTTAACAGAAAAAGTTCCATAAAAAAGCTTATTTACATCAATAAAAAAACACCGTTCATCAAGAATGATTCTAAATAAATTCAAAATGTTATTTATATTTTTTAAAAAGGAAAAAATGCAACAAATTAGTATTGTATCCGTTATATACAGATAAACTATTGCATCACAATGCTTACTACAATTACTAAGCTTTTCCTAAATTTAACAGAATGAGAATTTTCTTTTTTCTTCTCTCTTCCCTTTTGGTTAGCATATTCTTTACGGCATGTGATGGTGAAACGATTATTGATTTTCCTACGGATATAATACAAGATTCAAGAGTTTCCGATTCAAGCTTTCAAATTCTTTTAGACGATGCTAAACTTCTTTGTTTGAATCTTTACTTAAATGAAGAAAGCAAAGAAATAAATGATATTGAGATAGATGAATCTCACGTAGGACCGGTTATTACCGCGCTTCAAATGGTCTTTTTAGATTCATTACTCCAATCTACCTCAGAAATCAGACAATATAAAATTCATACCCTTTGTCCAATTCAATTGCACGAAGGTGTTTTAACGTCCGACACAATAAATACTCACATAAATTCCTGGTATCTAAATGGATTTTCAGCTCACAGAATATTGGATAATTACATCTACCAATACAATATCAAACTTGATTCCATCGGAAATAACAAATACAAGTATCATTCAGAAATTGGTATCAATCATTTAGCATTATCATCAGCATTAATGAAAATTCCATTTATTGTTGATGCCAGCTCAACTTCGTGTATTGGCGATGGGTCTCAAATAGAAATCATCGATTACACTTCCGATTATATTCACCTAATATACAGTTACGGCTGGGGCGATTGTCCTTCCGGATGCATTTACAGACATTACTGGGAATTAGGCATATATGGCTCAGGTATTATTGAATTAATTGCTGAGTCGGGTACGGATTTACCCTAACAACTCACTCCTCCAACTCTTCTTTATCTCTTACAAAAACTAAAACGACAGGCGAATATAAAACTCGCAAAAATTCCTTACTTCTTTCCGAAAGTCTTTTTTTAATTGAGCCTTTTTTCTAAATTCACTCATCTTAAAAAAGAAAAATATGCATTACAATTTTGATGAGATAATTGACAGGAAAAACACTGACTGTATAAAGTACGATAAACTAGATAAGGTCTTTGGCAAGAAAGATCTTCTTCCACTTTGGGTAGCCGATATGGATTTTAAAGTTCCCCCATGCATTTCCAAAGCCATTATAAAACGGGCAAATCATGAAATTTACGGCTATTCTTTTCGTAATGACAATTGCATTAAAAGCGTTCAAAACTGGCTTCAAACCCGACACAACTGGTCTGTGAATACAGAATGGGTTTCATCGAGTCCTGGAGTTGTGACCGGCTTGTCTCTTTTGTTGATGAGCTTGACAAATGAAGGAGATAAAATTGCCGTTCAACCTCCTGTATATTACCCATTTTTCCATATTGTTAATGATACAAATCGCGAGTTAGTCTACAATCCTCTAATTAGAACCGATACAGGCTACGTAATGAATTATAAACAGCTGGAGGAATTGGCGAAAAATGGATTAAAAGCATTGATACTTTGCAATCCGCACAATCCTGTCGGTAGAGTGTGGACAAAAAAGGAATTGCTTCAACTTGGAGATCTTGCCAAAACCTATGATTTCTTTATTATTTCCGATGAAATTCATCAGGATTTAATTTTTAAAGGCTATAAACACGTTCCTCTTGCTTCTTTATCCGAAAATTTAAACCAAAGAACAATTACCTGTATTGCTCCTTCGAAAACCTTTAACGTTGCAGGTTTATCAAGTTCAATTATTATTATTGCAAATCCAGAACTTCGAAAAAAATACAAGAGAATGGTCTCTGCCCTGCATTTGAATTTGGGAAATTTATTTGGTCATGCAGCCATGCTAGCCGGTTATGAAGAAGGTGCTGAATGGTTGGAGCAGTTAATGAAATATCTGGAAGGGAATGTTAGTCTTGTGCGAGATTATTTACAGGAACACATTCCGGATATTAAATTGGTTGAACCTGAAGCAACTTATTTACTGTGGCTGGATTACAGAACTCTTGGGATTTCAACAAAAGAATTGCATGATTTATTTATTAATAAAGCAGGATTGGCAGTCAATAATGGTACTCAATTTGGCCCTGAAGGTGAAGGATATCTGCGAATAAACATCGGTTGTCCACGATCTATAGTAATGGAAGCTCTTGATAAAATAAAACTAACAGTGAATCAATTAAAAAAATAATACTCATTTAAGGGTTACCTTTTACCAAAATCCGGAATAAAGGACTGAGATTAAGCCACTGCTTAAAAGTAGTGGAAAAATTAAACGATGATCAATTGTTTGTTTTCTACGTAAAGCTTCAATTTGTTTTTTACACAAAACCCCGATAGTAACTTATCGGGGTTTTATTTTAGAAGTCCCTCCTGAGCATCATGATTAAACACTGAATAATTTCATTTCACCTTTCAACACCTACTTAAACAACAATAAATCAGCTAAATACTTCAGATCTACTATTCATAACATGCTTTATAACATCTATTATTATGGTTACTTATTGGTTAAACAAGGAATAAAGAGGTATTTAAACCAAATCACAAATTATTATGAATTTAAATTTAAAAAAGGTCAGAACCAGGATTCTACTTGTAGTTTTCTTTTCCTCTTTACTGATCATTAGTTGCGAAAAGGATGATGAGTTTGTACAGCCAGATGCAAAAACACAAAATCAGGAATTTTTCAAACAACAAAAATGCAGTGAGACATTCTTTAGGAGTAGTAAAACCAAAAGCACCGATGATTTTACTATTCAGATTATTAATTATCTTAAATATATTGATGATCGAACCCATTTTACCGAAGAATTTGTAGAAACATATGGCCGACCATGGTGGGATATTTGCAATACAACGCCGACCCAGTATACGCCCATGAAAATAGTTCCAATTATTGATGTCGATGAGATTCATATAAGTGGCTTGCTATTTTTTGGTTTTAGAGATAACGAATTTGTATCCTTTTTTATTTTAAATGATGAATGTGCAATTAGGACGCTGAAAAATGAACAGATGCGTACTTTGTACTCAAACTTAATTCTGAATTATGAGAGGGTGTTATCTAAGTTATCTAAGCAAAGGTTAAAAGTAGTACATGTCATTGGCCAAGGAGATTGCTATTCAACTTATGTCGATGAATTGTGGATAAAGACTGAATGTAAAATGAAACTAATAGATTGGACCCCCACTGGTCCTGGTCCAACTGGCCTACCAGATGGACCCATGGGACCAGGGGAGCCAGATGGACCAGGAAATCCAGGAGATCCACTTGGACCAATTGAACCACTTGGACCAGGAGGTGGAGGTGGAGGAGGAAATCCAAAATGTAAGTATATTAATGGGGAATGGGTATGTCCAATAAAAGTACCTGAAGAAATCATCCCTAGTCCGGAGCCAATTAATAATTTGACAAGTGAAAAAATCCAACAAAGATTATGCGAAATATATAATGGAGCAATAAATTTATCTGAATTAGAACAAAATAAAGATAATTTTTCACCAGCACAAGAACAATTTGTCATAAGTTTAGCTAATATTGCTGCGATGAGCAAATTAAAACTTCCACTTAATAATTTGAAAGATGATTTAAAAGTATTTCCTATAAATAGTGCGCTTTATAGTAAATATAGTATTTTAAATAATCACATAAAATATACTTCTAGTTGGACACGTGTTTATAATTCAAGCCCTAATAGCGATTATGCATTATTGTCTCCTAAAATAGTAAATACTAATTTTCAATTAAAATACTACCCAGAAAAGAATGGACAATATAATGCTTTGGGTTTAGTTAAAGAAGGCCTTATTGACCATAGTATAGAAACGGCTATCGAGTTACTAGAAGTTTTAGGTAAGAATGCAGGTTTACCTGACGATTTCTTGTATGATATGCACTTGTATAACGCACTAAATTTTATGGAGGATTATTGCAATGAGTAAATCAGTAAAAACACACCTGCTTTTAATTCTATTAATGTATATAGTATATCTACTATTTAATATTGTATATAAAAGAACATTTTCCGATGACTCTTATAAAATCATTTTGTATTATGGTTTGTTGTCAGCCATTCTATTTGTGCTTAATTTGATACAAAGAAGGTGGCTAAAATGGTTAATTTTTGTGCTTGCCTTATTAATTCCATTATCCTACTTTTATTTCTTAGGAACAAATCCTGACAGCCATGATTCAATAAACCTACTGATTAGTTTATCAGAAGGAAACGTGCCTTTTTTGCCAACTATTTTCCTATCAATTAAAAATTATTATTTGCGAGTTTTTATCATTTACTTGTGTTATTTCATCTTACCACTATGCTATTGGTATGGACTTTATTCTTTATCAAAAAAAATAGTGAATAGATGGTTTAATACCAATAAAGCAACATCATAATTAATACGACACAAAATTTAACAAATCATTAATTACAGCCCCAAATCAAAAATGATTTGGGACTATTTTTATTTGCAAAATGCACAATAGTATTTGTATGAATTAATAATGACAACAAACGCAATTTTCTTCCTGCCCAAAAGGTTTGTTCTTTCCCTAAATTCCTGTACTTTCGAGTGCTTAAACACACTACATTATGCACTGGAACAAAGCTTGGTTTCAATTCTTAATTCTACTACTACTTGCCTTTATTTGGGGATCTTCTTTTATTCTCATGAAAATTGGTTTAAAAAGTTTTAGCAGCGAACAGGCAGCAGGAATCCGAATGCTTTTGGCCTCGCTGGTGCTTTTGCCTTATTCAATCAAGAATTTAAAATTTCTTCGGAAAAAGGATTTAAAAAGTCTTTTGATTGCAGGATTTATTGGCAGTTTTATCCCAGCTTTTCTGTTTACCAAGGCACAAACTCAAATTGACAGTGCATTGGCTGGCATGTTGAATTCTCTAACGCCTATATTTACATTGGTTATTGGAATACTGCTTCATAAAACGAAATTCAAATGGCTGCAGGTAACCGGTTTGGGAATCGGACTAATTGGTGCTCTGGGTTTAATTACCTCAGGAAAAGGATTAGCCTTAGAGGACGTAAACAACTATGCCTTGCTAATTGTTCTCGCAACAGTCTTTTACGGAATAAGCATCAACGAAATTAAATCAAAATTATCTCATTTAACGGGCATTCAAATCACCTCACTGGCTTTCTTTTTTACTGGTCCGGCTGCACTTATTTATTTAGTAACTACAGATTTTGAGCCCGTACTTCAATCGCCAAATTGGCCTGTTCATTTCCTTGCATTAGCAACTTTAGGAATTATTGGTACTGCCTTGGCTATGCTACTAATGAATAGCTTAATCAGATATAGTTCTGCTATTTATGCCTCATCGGTAACCTACATTATTCCTGTTTTTGCAATTTTATGGGGAGTGCTTGATGGCGAAAATATTACCGTTCTGCATTTGACTTGTATGGCAGTTATACTGTTGGGAGTTTATCTTACGAATAAAAAAAGATAATACCTGTGAGTAAATTTATCTGTAAAATGGTATAAGGCAGCGTTTCCTACTTAAAATTGATTTTAAGTACAATTTTTATTTTTGAAGAAACCGCTTTACCTCCCGATTCAGCAGGATGCCACGTTCCTGATTTTAGGAGTAAACGCTCTATTTCATCAAGCAATACAGCATCAGGATTGCCTTTAAATTTGATATTGCTTAGCTTACCGGAAGTCTCTACATTAAATGAGAATTTTACTTTAAAAGTACCAATCAAATGTTCAAGGTTCGCATTGTTCAATTCTTGAATTAAATATTCTTCAAATTTAGAAATAGAAGCAAATTGATTTGGTTTTGCTTTCTCCCATGAGGCATTCCCACGTTCCGCCTTGCTTGTACCTGAACCGTATCCAACAACGACAAGCTCGTTTAGTGAAGAATTATCAGGTTCCAATATCACCAGCAATATTGAATCGGCCTGCGCA
>JAESUW010000029.1 GCA_016760525.1 Labilibaculum sp. | reverse complement strand
ATTTCTGATAACAAAATTCAAAACATTAAACTTGAATATAATAGTAATTTAACACACTTATATATTACAAGTAATTCCCTTACTAGTCTGGATGTAAGCAAGAACCAAAAATTGGTAGATTTAAGAGCGGATAGAAACCCATATTTAACTTGTATTAAAATTCAGAATAGTCAAGACATACCAACGATATCAAAATCGGATTACCAAGAATTAAATGAAATTTGTAATTAGGACAAAATACATTGTCCAAAACCAAAAACATTACTAACAACTAAACGCTCGTGAGATACCCATCATCCAGCAGAAACGCCCCTTTAACTATACTGACTAAAAAACATACGAATAACCTTATTTTAGCTATCTTTGAAAGGCGAGGAACAGCAATATATCCTTTTTTAGAAGATAATAGTTAACAAAATAAATACACCCCTGTATTGTAGATAAAATGGATATACCGTTATGTTTTGGGTATTTATTGTGGGTATGGGTGTTGTCTTTAATGCAAAAATAATTTTTTAATTCACGAATTTGAAAAATAATAGTACCCTGTTTTTATTACAACCATATCCATTCTACTATGAAGGGAAAAGCCTGAAAATAATAATTGCTTTGTTTTTTTTGATGACCTTCTTTTTTAATTATGCATTCGAGCCTTTTAATGTGGAATATTCAGAACACAAAATGAATTATTTCTGGATATCAATCATTCATTCGTTAACTCCAGCTATTATTCTATACGTTGTATCTATAGTTGGAAAAGCACTTAACCTAGAAGCTAAATGGAACATTGTGAAAGAAGCAACTTTAATTTTTCTTTTTTTTCTTAGTGTCGGTTTAGTCCAATTTTTAATTCGGGATATTATTTATGACAATGTAAACAATTGGTCTATGCATTATCTATCTGAAGAAATTCGAAATACGTTTTTGGTAGGTACATTATTTATCACTATTTTAATCCCTATCAATTTTAATAGATTAAATACTAAACATAGTAATAGTGCAAATACACTGAATAATGCTATTAATGATAGTTCTTCTGAAACTAATCAGGTAAAAGATAGTATTAAAATTAACGATTTAGAATTTGATATTGACCAATTTATGTTTGCAAAATCAGAAGGCAACTATTTAGAAATATATCTTAATAAACAACATCCAAATAAAGAATTGATAAGGGGTACATTAAAGAATTTGGAGGCTYTTWTAAAAACATACCCAAACATTATTAAAACACRTCGTTCMTATCTAGTAAATTGTAATTACATAGAAAAAATAAACGGAAATGCCCAAGGTTACCAGCTTCATATTCATAAATATATGGTACCCGTTTCAAGAAATATGATTACAAATTTTAACTTGAGTATAAAACGAATATAACAGACCTTGCTAACTATCACAAAAGCTTGTCAACCATCACAAAAACTACGTTGCTAATCTGTATAAACTTATTTTTGTCAAAAAAATAAGGAATGAAAACTACGAGATATTATTACATTGATTCATTAAGAGTATTGGCTATTTTAATGATGTTTATTTACCATGTTTTTATGGTTTTTGTGGCTGAATGGGGTTGGCATATCAAAAATTCTCAGACAAGTAATATCCTATTAGAAATTAACTATTGGATGGCATCTTTTAGAATGCCTTTGCTATTCTTCGTTTCTGGATATATCTCTTACATTCTTATGAATCGATTCGATTGGAAAGCATTCACGATTCAGMGWTTTAYACGTTTAATAATYCCSACAATTRTTTGGACTTTTRTYCTTGTAGCTCCTCAAATATAYTTTGARCGAAAAYTARGWGGTATTGACCAAAGTTATTTTGARTTTTATMAATCKTTTYTAGARTTTRAATGGTGGCCAAATGGAAAYTTYCATTGGTTRCATTTATGGTTTATCCCYTATTTATTTTGTTATAATATAWTGTCWATCCCAYTMTTTTATGCWCTGCAAAAAAAYAATAAGTTTACAMAAAKCTTAAATTCTTTTTTTCAAARACCTATTTCAATATTTATTTTCGTYTTYATAGCAATAMTTCCCTATACATTTTTATCRGTTMATTATGAAACCACSCACGATTTAATAAATGATAYTGCRAGACATTCATTTTTTATATTCTTTATCATTGCTGGTCTACTATTCCATAAATTTCAACAAGTAATGGAAATCCTTCAATCAAAAAGACAACTACTTTTAAGTTTTGCATTTTTATCAATCTTAGTAATCAACATTTTGAGGTGGAATGGTTGGGAACCTTTTGATACTTGGGAGAATTGGATTGAAAAACCACAAACTTATTTTTTTATCGGCCTTGTGAATTTCAACTCTTGGATGTGGGTATTTACTTTCTTGGGATATGGAAAAAAATATTTAAACCAAGGCAGTAGATTACTCAATTATATGAATACAGCAGTATATCCATTTTATATTTTACATCAAACTGTAATTGTTATTATAGCCTATTATGTAGTGAGGACTAAAGATGAAGTCTCATTAAAACTWTTATTTTTACTAAYCGTATGCTTTTCTATTATAGTCTTAACATATCATTTGTTCATCCGACCATACAATACAATGAGGTTTTTATTTGGAATGAAAAAAAAACCTACTAAAATAGATTCGAAAAAAGTACTAAAAGACAACAAATAGCTATGAAGTTCCTTGATTAAAATGTATTCTTATTTTTAATTACGAGAAAGGTTAATGTTATTTACACGTTGCATTTCAAGTGTAAGAACGTTGGTAACAAACTGAAAAATTCATTCATTTAAAAAATAGAACTATCATTTATAAAAAAGGCGAAAATGAAAACAAATTTTCAAAAGGAATTTAAATAAAAAACAACTTTCAACATCTAAGCATTCCAATAAGGCGTATTAGTAAGAACAAATAATCTATTGACTACACAGTATAAAAAAGACATTATTAGTTGGATTCCGTGTACTTAATTAAATGACTCCAGTTTACTGTCTTTTACAGATTCCATATTTTAGTTATCTTTGATATACGAGGAACAGCAATGCTCCCTCGTTTAAACAAATAAATTTAACTACAAACACATCTCTCCTATAAATATAAAGAATGTACATCATGTTCGAGTTAAAAATATAGCTATATGGATGTTGTGTGAAACATATGACAAGTGACGCAATCTAAATTAATACTTCCCGTAATTGTAATTTCTCAATTCTGCTGCACCTCTCTTTGGTTTGCGGGTAATGGGGTTATTTCAGATCTCGTGATAAATTTCAACCTTCGGGATACTGCTTTAGGTCATTTAACGGCTGCTGTACAAATTGGATTTATTGTAGGAACATTGAGCTTTGCCATTTTGACAATTGCCGATCGTATTTCACCATCAAAAGTTTTTTTTGTTTGTGCCGTCATTGGAGCGCTGTTTAACTTGGGAATCATCTATGAAGGAAATAGCCTCACTAGTTTACTTTTATTACGTTTTCTAACAGGCTTTTTTCTGGCAGGAATCTATCCGGTCGGAATGAAAATCGCAGCAGATTATTATAAAAAAGGTCTTGGTAAATCTCTTGGTATTTTAGTAGGTGCATTGGTTTTTGGAACCGCTTTCCCTCATTTACTCAACAATATAACCGAAACCTTGTCGTGGAAATCAGTGCTCATTACAACGTCTTCAATTGCGGTCTTTGGAGGGGTATTAATGTGGACGCTGGTACCGAACGGTCCCTATAGAAAAGCAGGTAAACGATTAAATTTGTTAGCATTTTCTCAGGTGTTCAGGAACCCTGAATTCCGCTCCTCTGCTTTTGGATACTTTGGTCATATGTGGGAATTATATGCTTTTTGGGCTTTTGTACCTATCATGTTAAAAAATTACTATGCTAAACACCCTCAGGTCGACTTTAATATTTCGTTATGGTCGTTCATTATTATTGCTGTTGGTGGTTTGGCTTGTGTACTCGCTGGCTACCTCTCTCAAAAATTAGGCACTAAACGAACGGCTTTTTTATCACTCCTATTTTCATTTAGTTGTTGTCTTATGTCTCCGTTGATATTCTCCGTTGAAAGTGATCTAATATTCCTAGCGTTCCTTCTCTTTTGGGGGATGGTGGTAATTGCTGATTCTCCGCTTTTTTCGACCTTGGTCGCTCAAAATGCGCCAGATGAAATAAAAGGGACGGCACTCACTATCGTTAATTGCATCGGCTTTTCAATAACAATAGTCAGCATTCAATTAATAAATGGATTGCAAACATACACAGACTCTAATAGCATTTATAGTATCTTGGCACTAGGTCCTTTGTTAGGATTGATTTCTCTTAGAAAAAACAATAAAATGCAAGCAGCTATAAACAACTAATAACATGAAAAAACACAAGATTTATTTAATTCACGGATATACCGCTTCTCCTGACTCAAACTGGTTTCAAGACTTTAAAAAGAACGTAGCAAAAGAAAATATTGAGATTTCTATTCTAAAGATGCCCAATTCTCAAAGTCCAAAGCTCAATGAGTGGATTGATTATATGGAGAAATTTGTAAAAGAAATTGATGAGCAAACAATTTTTATTGGTCACAGTTTGGGCTGTGTAACACTTTTAAACTTTCTAAGTACTTTTAACATACCTAAAATCAGCGCATTATTTCTGGTTTCAGGATTCGTTGAATCCTCTCCTATACCAGCATTAACAGAATTTGTAAGGCCGAGATTAAATTATAATTACTTAAAACAATTGACGAGTACTCGCATTGTAATATCTGCTGTAGATGATGATATCATTCCTTACGAATATTCTAAAACTATGGCGGAAAGAATCGATGCTAAGTTTACGCTGCTAACAGAGGGCAAACATTTTATTGACCGCGATAACTTTACTGAATTTCCGTTTTTGATAAAAGAAATAAAAAAACTCTTAAACGACTAAATTTTGATACTATAAATAGATTATACGGCTACATTTACATAGCTGGAAGTCCGTTGTCTTGGATTTTAAATTTCCTAAGTTCACAAAAAAAAAGCCACAATAAATTGCAGCCTTTCATTATTTATCAAATGAGGTTCCAATATTTTAAAGGATACCTATGCTTTTATTGAATACCTCTCTGCTACTCCTTATAAGCTCCCGAAGAATAGGTCAACTCGTAACTATGGGTATAAATCTCAAACACAATTCCAAAGGGATCTTCCACATAGCACATTTTATAGGGCTTGTCCTTTGGATAATAACTTTTTATAGGCATGCGCTGCTTTCCTCCAAAAGCAACTACTTTTTCCACTAATTCCTCAATATTTGGGTCTTGTACACAAAAATGAAACAGTCCCGTATTGAATGGATTAAACTCGGCTGCTTCTTTTACGCCGTTTGGAAATGAAAACAGCTCTATACCAATTCCGTCAGAAGTTGCTAAATGCGCAATTTCGAATTCCTCCCAGTCTTCTCCAAATACATCTATACACATTTGACCAATCGCCGTGTCTCTTTCTTTTTTAACCTTTGACGGCTCCATAATTACATACCAGCCCATTACTTCTGAATAAAATTGTACGGCTTTTTGTATATCAGGTACTGTAAGTCCTATATGTGAAAATGATTTTGGATAATTTTTATTTGCTTCCATAAATTCTTAATTTAGGACAAAATTAATCTATATTTACCTAAATCACAATAACTTACCTAAAAGTGATATAGTTACCAAAAGGAGTAAAATAAAGAATATCAACTATTTAATCCCTAAATAAAATGAATAAAAATGATTGCCCCCTCCATTATACCATGCGTTTAATAGGTACAAAATGGAAACCWCTTATCTTGTTTCATTTATTAGAGGGGCCATTACGTTCTGGTATTTTACAAAAACAAGTCCTAGAAATTTCTAATAAAATGTTTACTCAATCTGTCAGAGAATTGGAAAAAGACGGACTTCTTAGCCGTAAAATATTTCCCGTAGTGCCTCCTAAAGTTGAATATAAACTGACTGCAAAAGGGCTGACTCTTGAAACGATTCTACGTCAAATGGATGCCTGGGGTGTGACGAACGACACTCACAAATAATGACATTCTAAGCACAAAAAAAAGACTACAAATTAATGTAGCCTTTCTCTCAACAATTTCCATTTTTAAAAAATAGTTTAATCAATTCTCTAATTCAAATGTTATTTCAATCGATAAGAAGGAGGTCTATTTTCCAAATCGCCAAAGTCCTTGTGTATGGAATCTGACATCTTAAATTCCAACACCCCTCCTTTTTTAATAAAACGTTCAGAAAGCCAAGGTGTTTTTGTTATTTCCCCATCAACTTTCAATGATTTTACATAAATAGCTTCCTTAGAATTATTGGTGGCTATAATTTCTATATCACCCGAATCACGCACTATTTTTGCACGGCTAAACACAGGGCTACCCAACACCATATCCGCACGTCCTGGATATAAAGGATACATTCCCAAGGCAGAGAATACATACCAAGAGGACATCTGCCCTAAATCGTCCTGACCAGGGATACCTGTAGTGGTAGGTCTCCATAATTTGGACATCGCTGCTCGTAATGTTTCCTGAGTTTTGTAAGCCTTACCTGTAAACAAATACATCCAAGGTGCATTTATGGAAGGTTGATTGGAAACATCCGAGTAAAAACCACCTTCGCGATACAAGGCCCAAGTCCCATCATTTTTATGAAAAAAATCATCCATACGCTTTGCTGCTTTTTCGGCACCTCCCATATTGTCAACCAAACCTTTCCCATCAAAAGGAACCATCCATAAATACTGTAAAGGACTCYCTTCTACAAATAAACTCATATTATAAGGATCAAAACCTTCCGTCCAAGTTCCATCAAAGTTCTTAGCTTGAATATACCCCAATGAATCCGTTGCTTTTGGGTTGAATAAGTTTTCCCAATAGCCAGACTGCTTTAAAAACAATTTATAATCATCCTGTTCCTCCAAACGATTTGCCAATTGTGCCAAGGCAAAATACGCAGAAGATTGCTCCAAAGTTTCGGAAGCACCTTCCCAAGAATTGGAGCTATTGGCAATATAATTTAAAGACAACCATTGATCCAATGACGGTTTTTGTCCTCTTGCAAATACAGGAGCGCCTACTCCACTCAAATCAAATTCCGTAGGTACTTTTGCCGCTTTTGATAAGGAAGCATAAGCTTGTTTTAAATTAAATTGATCACTCCCAAAAGCCACAAAATTTGCGATGGCTATGGTCGAGGGATCTCCACTCATCACTCCAGTAGGTCCATTATTATGTGTCCATCGGTCCCAAACACCGTTGTATTGATTGGCTTGATTTAATAAAGATTGTGCAATATCACTCCCCCTTTCAGGATGTAACATACTCAGTAATTGCAATTGAGAACGGTAGACATCCCAACCCGAGAAATTGGCATATTGTGCTGTTTGAGAAGCTTCAATGATGTGTGTTTTTCCGTCAARGCCCSCATATTCCCCATTTACATCACTAAATATATTTGGATGAAATTGAGAATGATATAAAGCTGTATAAAAAGTAGTCAGTTGGTCTTTATCTGTAGCTTCCACTTTTATCTTTCCTAAGGAAGTATTCCATGCTTGAAAAGCACGTTCTTTTACAGCCGCAAAATCATCATTTTCTGATTGTTCTTTGGCTAAATTCAATCGGGCGTTTTCCACACTCACATAGGAAATGCCTACCTGCATAGTCACTTTTTTATTTGTACTTGTATCAAAACCTATCCACACACCAGATCCTTTCCCATTTACAGGAAATCCATTATCACTATATGGCATTCCTCCATCGGATTCAGTCCCTCCTTTAATTATTTCTCCATCTTTCCATGCACCTGTTTCAATTATGGCATTGCTAAATTTAGCCACAAAATAAAGGGTGTAATAATCACGTTGGTTGTATTCTCCCAGATAACCACAAAAATTCCCACTCACTACATGTCCTGAAACTTCGCTATTTTTAACATCAATCTTGGTAAAAGCATTTCCACTTCCTAACTGAGAATAGGAAGTTCTTACTAATAAACGCGCAGGTTTTGTTGCTGGATAGTCAAATGCTGCAATTCCCGTTCTATCGGTAGCCGTCAATTCAACATCTACACCATTGCTCAACTTTACTTGATAATATCCTGGTTTCGCTTGCTCATTCTCGTGGTCGAATCCAGCACTATAATAAGCATCCATTGGATCATTGTCGGGCGAGTGCATTATTTCTCCAGTGAACGGTAAAAAAGGAATATCYCCCGATGCCCCAACACAGCCTGTACCCGATAATCGTGTTAAAGAAAAACCTTTTACCCGACTCGCAGCATAATTATAGCCACCTGGGGATACTGGCATTCTCAAATCTCTTTCTTGTATCATTTTATAACGACGATGTTCAGACATGTCCTCACTAAAACTAGTTTCAGGACCAAAAGACAACATTCCAAAAGGCAACACTGCTCCTGGAACCGTATTTGCCGCATCGGTAATAGCGCGTTCTCCTTCTGTACCTATAAATGGATTCACAAATATTGCGGGGTCTTCCACCCAACCTATCCTAGGTTCTTGACTACAACTCGAACTAATGAACAACAAACAGCACGCTAAAAATAGGTTGAAGCAGTTTTGAAGTTGCTTTGAAAATAAATTTTTAAAGTTTTTCATAATGTGATTTACAGAATTTAGGTTAGCAATATTAATAACTAGGTGTAAAAACAATGGCTTTTACAAGTGTTGCAAATTAGCACTTGTGTTAATAACCTCCACTAATACCGCAATAAATCACTCTAAAATTCATGAATTTTAGAGCACTTCTACTGCATAATTTATAACCGTAATTTTTTAGTCAACACACGTAGCATTATAAGTAGCGCTCTATGTAAAGGCAATGCGGCCACTTCTGCTGCATCATTTTCTAAGACAATCCGACATCCCAAAACCATTGTTATAGCTACAAACACAACAAAACCATGAGGCATAATCTCCAATGAACATGTTCATTTTAAATCTATAATAACTAGATACAAATGGGGAAATAAAATTAACTGCGCTAAAATTCATGAATTTTAGAGTGGTTTCGATTCAAATGTTAACGCAAACGTAATAGTAAAACTACTTTGCAGAGGAAATTAACGAGGAACAAACGTTTGTTCCCTATTTATGAACCTTAAACACTCCGCCTATTCCCAAATACGACTAACAAAAAAANGCCCAAAAGATGCACGAACATCCCTGGGCCAATTTCTACCTATTGCACAATACAATACGCATAAAAAAACAAAATTAAACTTCTATCATCATATACAAAAGACTTTGAGTCTTTATTACAGAAGTTTTGCTGTTGTGCAATTTAAATTAACAATCGTAGCTCGGGTTTTCTTTATAAAACACCCGTACTACCACAAATTAATCAACAAACGAGTTCAAATTATGAAACAAACATTTAAACAACTATTAGTACTAGTAGCCTGTATGTTCTTATCAAATGTGATAATTGCACAATCCATGCAGATTACCGGAAACATCACCGATGCCCACGGAACACCATTACCAGGAGTGAACGTAATCATATCGGGTACGAGTATTGGAGCAGACACTGATTTTGACGGAAATTATAGCATCGAAGCAACAAAAGGAGCGCGTTTGCAATTTTCCTATGTAGGAATGATCTCACAAACAATCACTATTGCAGACCTCAGCATCATAAACATCGTATTAAAAGAAAATGCAAGTCTTTTAGACGAAATCGTAGTAACGGGATATTCCAAGCAATCCATAAAGAATATAACAGGATCGGTTACCGTAATAAAAGCCGAAAGCTTAAAAGCAACCGCCCCTGTAAGTGTAGAACAATCTTTACAAGGACAAGCTTCTGGAGTGTATGTAGGTTCCGAAGGAGGACCTGGAGGTGCTGCCTTGGTACGTATTAGAGGTTTTGGTACTATTAATAACAACGATCCCTTGTATGTAATTGATGGAACACCTACTACTTCAGGTATCAGTCAATTAAACCCAGACAATATCAAGTCCATACAAATCCTAAAAGATGCTTCTTCTTCCGCTATTTATGGTTTTAGAGCTGCCAACGGGGTTATTTTAATTACCACAAAAAATGGAACCTATAATGGAAAATCTACCATCACTTTTAATAGTAATGTAGGGATTGACTATATGTCTTCCACCGATTACCCAAAATTCTTAAATCCGCAGCAAACAGCCGATGCTATTTGGAAGCGATTTACTAATGATGGCGTAAATCCAGAGCATCCGCAATACGGAAATGGAGCAATACCTGTTTTACCAGACTATTTGACACCTACAGGAGCCAATAGTACAGACGAATCATTATACAATGCCTTGACCAATAAAATTACACGTGCCAATAAAAAAGGAACGGATTGGTTTGGAGAATACTTTGCACCAGCGGTTGTTCAAAATTACAACTTAGGAATGTCTGGAGGTTCGGAAACATCTAAATTCCACCTTGGATTAGGAGTTTTACAACAAGAAGGAGTGGCCTTACACACCTATTTTGACCGTTATACATTAAGTGCTAACTCAGAATTTAAAGCTTCTGAGAAATTGAGAATTGGAGAATCTTTCAATCTTTCTTATTCAGATCGTGTGAGTACAGGAGGAAATCAAAACTCTGATGGAGATATTTCTATTTTATACAGATCTAACCCTATTTTACCCGTGTATGATATTGCTGGAAATTATGCAGGAACACAATCTCCTGGCCTTGGAAACAGTTCCAATCCTATCGCTTCTGCCACCAGAAACAAGGACAATATCAGCAGAACGGTTCGTGCTTTTGGGAATGCGTATTTAGAATATGACATTACGGAGGCTTTAACCTTCAAAACGAATATCAGTTTGGATTACCAAACCAATCACTGGTCCTATTTTAGCTTTTTAAGCCCTGAAATGGCTGAACCTGCTTCGGAAAACGGATATCAAGAAGGTACTTCTTATACTATATCTTCCACCTGGTTTAATACATTAAACTATACCAAATCATTTGGAGCACATAAATTAGTGGCTTTATTCGGAACGGAATACTTTAAAAATCAAGCAAAATGGTTCGGTGCTAGAAGAGGAACGTATTTTACCAATAACATTGATTATAGGTATTTAGATGCTGGTACAGGAACCAGTACTAACAATGGGGCTGGATCCAAAAGAGGGTATTTTTCTGCTTTTGGAAAAGTAGATTACAATTACGATAATCGTTATTTAGCCTCCTTTTCTATGCGAAGAGATGCCACTTCCAGGTTTGCAGAAAACAACCGTGTAGGGTATTTCCCTTCGTATAGTGTAGCTTGGAGACTGTCCAACGAATCGTTTCTTAAAGACAGTAAATTTATCAACGACCTTAAAATAAAAGCGGGTTATGGAGAATTAGGGAATGAGAGTATTCCTGATGGTCGTGTGTATAATTTATACGGAAACAATTTTGATACCTCTAACTATTCCGTGTCTGGTAATAATGGAACGGTGGCTTCTGGATATAATTTATTGTCCATAGGAAATCCTAATTTAAAATGGGAAACTACCACGACTAAGAATATTGGAATTGAAGGAGTTCTTTTTGACAATAGTGTAAATTTTAGCATTGAATATTACAACTCAAAAACGATTGATATGTTATTGAGAAGTGCTGGAGACATCACAATCAATGGACATGTAACGGCTCCTTATGCAAACTTAGGAAGCATGGAAAATAAAGGAATCGATTTTTCTGTTGGCTATACAAAAGAAGTGAACAAGGACTTTACTTACGGAGCTAATTTTAATATCTCTTCTTATAAAAACAAGGTTTTGTCCCTTGGCGATAATTCCGATTATTTCATAAACGGAAGTGCGGCAAGAGAAACTTATCCTTCTAGAACACAAGCAGGATATGCCTTAGCATCCTTTCATGGATACACCATTGATGGGATTATCCAAAATGAAGCAGAGCGAGATGCCGCAGCAGATTATTTAGGAAAAGAAGTGGGTACTTTTAAGTATAGAGATTTAAATAATGATGGAAAAATAACGGATGATGACCGCTCATTTATTGGGAATCCACATCCTGATTTCACCTATGGATTGAATTTAAACAGTACTTACAAAAACTTTAGTTTGGCGGTTATGTTCCAAGGAACACAAGGAAACGAYGTGTATAACTTYACSAAGTTCTTTACCGATTTTAATAGTTTTCCTGGGGCAAAAAGTGAGCGTTATTTAAACTCGTGGAGTCCACAAAACACATCGAGTAACTTGCCTAAATTAACCAACAATCCTGCACAATATTATTCAAGTGCTAGTACGTATTATATAGAAGATGGTTCCTACCTAAGATTGAAAAATATCCAGTTGGGCTACAATTTACCTGAAACCATYCTCAACAAACTAAAAGTAACTAAACTACGTGTGTATTTACAAGGTAAAAATTTAGTCACTTGGACTAAATACTCTGGAATAGATCCAGAAATAAACCTACAAAGCTACGGTGGTGATGATGTAAACTTGGACATAGGAATAGACCGTGGTGCCTACCCTATCTCAAAATCAGTATTAATTGGATTGAATGTAACCTTATAAAATTATGAGCATGAAAAAATTATTAGCAACAGCCATTGCGTGCATAGCATTGTTAGTGTCTTGCGAAAAAGAACTTGAAATTAACCCTCAAGGAAGTCTTACCGAAGGGGTAATAACCATCGATGAAAATTGGGTGGGTCAACAATTAGTAAGCGCTTATGCGATGTTAGACGGAAACCCTGGGTATTTTTGGGCGCCAGCTTCTAACTGGGCATTGGGAGATGTTGCCTCGGACGATTTCCATAAAGGATCTAGTATAGATGATCAACCACCACTAAATGATATTGAACGTTTTGCTCCTGAAACAACCAATATTTATGTGATTAGAAAATGGCAGGCTATTTACGAAGGGATACATCGTGCGAATCAAACGCTACGTGCAATTACACTTGCCACGGAAAACGGGATCGCCATAGAAAAACTAACACCATTAGCAGCAGAAGCACGTTTTTTAAGAGCACATTATCACATGGATGCTAAGAAAATATGGAAGAACATTCCTTTTATTTCTGAAACCACCACGGAAGCAGTTTCTAACGAGATTGATGCATGGCCGAGCATCANAAGTGATTTGGAATATGCCATTACAAAGTTACCGAGCAATCAGGAAGACAAAGGACGTCCTTCTTCTTGGGTAGCAAAAGCGTATTTAGCCAAAGCGTATATGTTCCAAAACGATTATTCCAAAGCGGCTCCTGTCCTAGATGATATCATCCAACAAGGTCCGTTTAGCTTGGTAACAAATTACCACGATAACTTTAATGGAGAAAGAAACAACAACGCTGAATCTATTTTTGCGGTTCAAAATTCTGTAAATGATGGTGGACGTGGATACATCAACGGGAACAGAGGAAACAGGTTAAACCATCCCTATGGAACAGGTGGTCCTGGTGGAGGTTGTTGTGGGTTCTTTCAACCGAGCCAAAACTTAGTAAACGCTTTTAAAACAGATGCAAATGGATTGCCTTTATTGGATACTTTTAATCTTGTAGATGTAAAAAGCGATCAAGGAATACCATCGAGTGATCCTTTTACTCCATACACCGGAAACCTAGACCCTAGGTTAGACTGGACAGTAGGAAGAAGAGGGATTGAATATTTAGAATGGGGACCAATGCCAGGAATGCGTTGGACAAGAGACCAAGCAAATGGTGGTCCTTATGTAGGGAAGAAACACGAAGTGTTAAAATCTCAAGAAGGAACCATTTCTGCCGCTGGATTACCTCAATACAACGCCATCAATACTCCTTTACTTAGATATGCCGATTTGTTATTGTGGAGAGCAGAAATACATGCTCAAAACAACGAATTGTCCTTGGCCAAAGACTTGGTAAATTTAATAAGAGCACGTGCTGCGAACGCCAGTGGTTTTGTTAAAAATGCCGATGGAACCGATGCAGCAAATTATATCATTAAAGAATATGTGAGTTTCCCTTCTCAGGACTACGCCATCAAAGCGGTACGTTTTGAACGTAGATTAGAATTAGCCTCTGAAGGACACCGCTTTTTTGACCTTGTACGTTGGGGAATTGCAGGAACTGTGCTGAATACTTATGCCACAGAAGAAGCCTCAAAAAGAGTTTATTTAAACGGTGCTCAATTTACCGAAGGAAGAAGTGATTACTATCCTATTCCCTTAGAAGCTATCAATACTTCTAGAGGTGTATTAAAACAAAATAACGGTTATTAAAAGTTGAGTTAGTTAATACACGTTAATCCTAGTAGCACCCACAAAGGGTGCTACTTTTTAAATTTAAAACATCATTTAAAGAAATAAATACTATGCTATTGTCTAAAAAAACACTTGCTAACTACCTTTTAACCTCTTTTATAGTAACAATACTTATTTCTTGTTCAAAAAAAGAACCTCAACCTACTATGAACCTCATCAGTGACAACATACCCAACTTAATCCAATATGTAAACCCTCTAATCGGAACCAAGGACATGGGACATACGTTTCCCGGCCCGACCACTCCTTTTGGCATGGTACAATTAAGTCCTGAAACCAATCAACAAGTCATGTTTATAGATGGTAAATACAATGCCGACACCTATAAATATTGTGCAGGCTACCAATATGAAGACAGTACTATTTTTGGATTTAGTCATACACATTTAAGTGGTACAGGACATTCCGACTTAGGCGATTTTTTAATCATGCCTACCACAGGAACCCTTAATTTAAATCCTGGAACGACGGACATTCCAAAAAGCGGGTATCACTCCCAATTTTCTCATGACACAGAAATAGCCAGTCCTGGTTATTACAAAGTGCAACTAGAAGATTACAATATCAAAGCAGAACTAACTGCCAGTGATCGTGTAGGGTTTCATCAATATACCTTCCCAAAATCGGAAGAATCACATATAATCTTAGATTTAATTTCAAATATCTATCATCACGACAGTAAAAATGTTTGGACATTTGTACGCGTAGAAAACGATCGCCTTATTACAGGATACAGACAAACTAGCGGCTGGGCTCGAACTCGAAAAGTATATTTCGCCATGGAATTTTCCAAACCTTTTAAAAGCTATGGGCATAAAAAATACGACCAGACCGATTATAAGGGTTTTTACCGACGCTTTAACGAAGAAGAAAATTTCCCAGAAATGGCAGGGAAAGACATTCGTGCTTATTTTAATTTTGACACGGTAGAAAACGAACAAATCCAATTGAAATTTGCCTTATCCTCTGTGAGCACAAAAGGAGCCTTAAACAATCTTCAAACAGAAATACCTCATTGGGATTTTGAACAAACAAAAAAGGAAACCCAAGACAAATGGAATCAGGAATTGTCTAAAATCATTGTAGAAACGGAAACTAGCGCTCAAAAAGAAACCTTCTATTCTGCTTTGTATCATACCATGTTAGGGCCTATTATCTATGAAGATGTAGATGGGCAATATATGGGACTGGATCAAAATGTGCATCAAAGTGATGGTTTTACCAACCATACTGTTTTTTCCTTATGGGATACCTACCGTGCCTTACATCCATTGTTTAATATCATCCAACCAGCACGTAATAACGACATGATTAAATCCATGTTGGCACATCACGATCAAAGCGTGCATAATATGCTCCCTATCTGGAGCCATTACGCCAATGAAAACTGGTGTATGATTGGGTATCACGCTGTTTCTGTAATAGCAGATGCCTTGGTAAAAGGAACGACGGATATAGATCCAACTCGTGCTTTTGAAGCTTCTAAAAACACCGCAAGTGTCGGTTATTTTGATGGTTTGGATAGTTATATGACTAAAGGATATGTACCTGAAGACGAAAGTGCCTCTTCCGTATCAAAAACCTTGGAATTTGCTTATGACGACTGGTGTATTGCCCAAATTGCACGCAAAGCAAACAACGATATAGGCGCACAGGAATTTGAAAAACGAGCTGAAAATTATCTGAATGTTTTTGATCCTGAAATCAATTATATGCGACCTAAGTTAGCCGATGGCACTTGGAGAGCAAACTTTGACCCATTAGACACCCATGGACAAGGATTTATTGAAGGAAACGCATGGAATTACGGTTTGTATGTACCCCAAAACCTAGACAAAATGATTGCAATGATGGGCGGTAAAGATGCCTTCCCTTTGTATTTAGACCAAATATTTAATACACCTATAGAAGATAAATACATCGAGAAACACGAAGATATCACGCGCGATGGTATTATTGGTAATTATGTGCATGGAAATGAGCCAGGGCATCATATTCCTTATTTATACAATTGGACAAACCAACCTTGGAAAACCCAACAACGCGTTCGCATGATCATGGATACCATGTACAGTAATGCCGAAGATGGTTTATGTGGCAATGATGATGCTGGACAAATGTCTGCTTGGTATGTGTTTTCTGCCTTAGGATTCTATCCTGTACTCCCTGGATCGGAAGCGTACGCCATCGGAAGTCCTATGGTAATGAACGCAACTATAAACTTAGAAAACGGAAAAACCATTCGCATTAGCACTAAAAACCAATCCAAAGAAAATGTATATGTACAAAAAGTACACATCAACGGAATCGAAATTGAACAGGCAACTTTTAATCATAGTGACATTTCTGATGGTGGAACAATTACCTATTATTTAGGAAGCGAACCTAACCGTAACTGGGGTAAAATCATCACCAAAAATTAAGCACATCATGCAATCAAAAAAATACAGCGTTTGCTGTGATATAGGAGGAAGCCATATTAGCTGCCTCCTAATAAATACATACACAGGAATTATTACAGACTCCTCCAGCATACATGTAAAAGTAGCACATTCATCTTCCAGTGATACGCTATTAGAAACATGGACGCAAGCAATAAAAAAATGCAAGTCATTCGCTCCTAGAGATGCGGAATTCGTAGGGGTTTCCATGGCAATCCCTGGTCCTTTTGACTATAAAAATGGCATTGGTTTGTACGATAACTCCAATCAAAAGTTTGTTCATTTATTCCAAGTGAATATAAAAGAAGCGTTGGCCGATCGCTTAGACATTGCTCCTGCCGACATACGCTTTATAAACGATGCTACCGCATTTGCACTTGGCGCATTTTGGTATGGCAGTGGAAAAGAATATTCAAAAATAGTCGCCATTACTTTAGGAACTGGCTTCGGCTCCTCCTTTATTAGCAATGGAGTGGCTATTGAACAAGGTACTACGGTACCAAAAGAAGGTTGTCTATGGCATGTTCCTTTTAAAGAAGGGATTGCGGATGATTATTTTTCAACCAGATGGTTTGTCACTAATTATAATGAAGTTTCCTCTGAAAAAGTAAGCGGTGTTAGAAGGCTTGCAGAACTCGCATCCAATGGAAATAAGGAAGCCATCGCTTTATTTGATGAGTTTGGTAAAAACCTTGCAGATTGTTTGGAACAACCACTAAAAGTGTTCCATGCAGAAGCAGTAATCATGGGAGGAAATATTTCCGAAGCTTTCCATTTATTCAAGCCTAGCTTAACCAAAAGACTCGCAGAAAAGGAATTAAACATCGTGTTTAAAGTATCCATTTTAAAAGAAAATGCTGCCATGTTAGGAGCTGTAACAACCTTTAAGACCCTCACAAATGAAAAATAAAAGTGTAAAAACATTCCCAATCTATTTGGCCTTTTTATGCATGGGATTTGGTGATGTAGTAGGCCCTATGGTAAGTTTGGCTAAAGAAACTTTTGACCTTACAAATTTTGCTGCCACATTATTACCCTTCAGTGGTTTTTTAATGTTTGGTTTATTGTCCATTCCCATGGGCGTTTATCAAGATAAGAAAGGAAAAAAAAACGTATTGTTAATTGGTTTATGTATTGCTTTTATAGGATTACTATTACCTATTTTATCAGGAATGTACGGGCCTATCATTCAATTTTCAGGAAACGATTTACAGGCCAAATTTTACATCATTTTAGGTTCTATATTGTTACTAGGAGCTGGAGCTACCGTATTGCAAGTATCGGGGAATCCCATTATGAGAGATGTATCTGCTCCTGGAATGTTTGCTAGTAATTTATCATTAGGACAATCCATCAAGGCCATTGGATCTTCCTTAGGGTTTTTACTGCCTCCATTTGCTTTAATGGCAGGAATGGATTGGACCTTGTTATTTCCAATTTATGCCGTCTTAATTCTGGTGACTATAGGACTTACAAAACCCTTAAACATCGTAGAAATCAAGCACAAAGAGGAAACAGCMGCTACGGTTAAAAGTTGCATCATGTTGTTAAAAAACAAGTATGTTTTAATGATGGTATGTACCATATTTGTATATGTTGGTGCGGAAGTATCTATGAGTTCTGGCATCCCCATCTTGTTAAAAGAAGTATTCGGGATTCAAGGTTTTAATTTATGGCTCAGCTGGGGATTGTTCTTTTTACCCATATTAATCGGTCGCTTTTCAGGAGCAGCTATCTTAACAAAAATTAACCCTATTAAATTTCTATTTGTAACGGTTATAATTTCCATTGTAGGAATTGTACTCTTACTATTAGGGAATCCGGTTGTTGCATATATAGGAATTATACTTGTAGGTTTAGGCTTTGCCAATATTTTCCCTTTAATATTTTCAATAACCGTAGATTATTTACCCGAAAGAGCTAATGAGCTTAGCGGTTTAATGGTAACCGCCATTGTTGGAGGGGCATTTATACCTCCTGTTATGGGCTTTGTTGCTGATGCATGCTCTATTCTATTAGGATTTTTAGTACCACTGGGATGTTTAGTTTTTATCTTGTTTGCTGCCATAATTACCGCTAAAAAGTTTAAACATAATTTATGAAAAATATAATTTCAATTTTGGACGCAAAATTCGAGAGTAAATAAAATACAGGAGTGTAAAACTTTGCCTCTGAAAAGTGTAAAACAGTCTAATCAACCCAAACAGCAGACACAAAAAAACCCTTGTAAAAACAAGGGTTTAATTTGGTGAGCCCTGATGGGTTCGAACCATCGACCTACTGATTAAAAGTC